>JAPZAV010000131.1:3253-27356 GCA_027460465.1 Candidatus Methanoperedens sp.
AGCTTGATTGGGATCAATAGAATCAATAAATGCAGCAGGTAGATTATTAATTGGTTGCAAATTTTCTGAATTTTGAAGAGACTGGGAATCACTGGATGATGAGTTAGTATTCATCAACCCAAACGCTAATATTATGAAGAATAAACCAGCTAAAATTGCGCCAAATCTAACACCACTACTGACTTTAGGTATCTTGAGCTCTTTAACTTCAAAGCCGCCGCCCAGAATACCTATAAGCAATAAAAGTGCTCCAAAAAGAAAGACAAGTACTTCAATACCTCCTATTTCTACACCCACCATATACTAACCTCCTTAGCATCTTTGAATAAAACCTCACATAATAAGGTCTCTTCCATATGATTTTACTCATCTTAGTTATTATTACTTATCCAAGATTTTAATCTTTTTTTCAGGTAATCCCGCAAATTTAAAGTTGCAACAAAAATAATTAATGATTTGAATCTATTTAAACATTTGGGGAGACCCTTAGTGTTTATTCACGATTTCGTTGAAAAACGCTAATTTGCAGTAACACACTTCTCATTACATTTCTTTTCTTATCTCGACTATAGCTTTTGCTGCCACCGGTGGAAGATTGAAATTTTCAGAGAACCTTCACCTTGCTTTATATCCCCGGTTCTATATGAGCGATCTGCCTTCTACTTCCAGAAAAGAATCGGTGGAATGTCTGAATGCTGCAAGGAAGTATCTGAGGAGGGGGCGCATCGGGAATGAGCATTTGCTGGGGTAGCGTGGTTATCATTTATACGCACCTTCTCTATGCTGGATGGTAGTTATCCTGACTTTCTTATTCTCATTGTCCACAGCATAAAGAACCCTGTGCTTACCAATCCTTAATCGATATGTATTACCGGGATATCCTTTCATTGGTCTCACATCAAATCCAGACCCTGGTCTAACAGGATTCTTCTCAAATTCATCAAGCAGTTTTAGAAATTTCTCAACAATGTGCTTCGGGACTTTTTCCAAATTTTTCATCGACGAGATTTAAAATCTTCTTTTGATATCCCTTTAAAATCTGCAAGGCGACGATAATGCTCTCTAATATGCTCCGCGCTTATATCCTCAATTGAGACTTTGTCCATAAGCATATTTAGAACAAACGGAAAGGTTCAGTGCTGCTATGATCCCCTGCTCATACAACTGCCTCTTCTGCCAGAACTGGCATTATCATGAACTTGCCGCCGGCTCGCAAGAGGCAGGATCTGCCGGGAGTCGAACGGGAGCATATCCAGAGGCGCGCTGAAAAAAGCTGCTGGAGAGCGGAGGTACTGTCAAGTTCGATCTCAAGGCATGGGATGAGAAACTTGCTTTTTGGGGGGTTTTCAGCAGACATACACTCAATCCTTGTTTTAATGGATGTGCCTCTTGAATTCGTATCACACTCCTATATCCCTGTCATCTTTTACAAGTTTCAATCCTTGTTTTAATGGATGTGCCTCTTGAATTAACATCAGATCCATCAGCAACTACTACGCCTCTAAGTTTCAATCCTTGTTTTAATGGATGTGCCTCTTGAATATCGTTGCACCCATGCTGTACAGTTCTGCGCAGTATGGTTTCAATCCTTGTTTTAATGGATGTGCCTCTTGAATGTCTGTAGGAATGATGAAATATGGAAGCAATATTAAGTTTCAATCCTTGTTTTAATGGATGTGCCTCTTGAATGATATCCTCCATTTACTGCTGCATAGTAAGTTATTGGTTTCAATCCTTGTTTTAATGGATGTGCCTCTTGAATCGAAAAAGAAAATCCGTATCGGCTCAGGGGAATTGTTTCAATCCTTGTTTTAATGGATGTGCCTCTTGAATTCACTCCTCCCGATGATTTACCGGGCACAGGAGGATGTTTCAATCCTTGTTTTAATGGATGTGCCTCTTGAATTGGCATGAATTTCATTGGTGTTGTCTGCATCCCAAGTTTCAATCCTTGTTTTAATGGATGTGCCTCTTGAATTTGCATTGTCTTGCCATTTTAACCTCCGTATCAAAGTTTCAATCCTTGTTTTAATGGATGTGCCTCTTGAATCTTAAGGCTTGCTCAAATAACAGGACTTGCAGAACTATTGTTTCAATCCTTGTTTTAATGGATGTGCCTCTTGAATACATTTGATGTTGTTACAGCCGATGAACTAGTAACGCAGTTTCAATCCTTGTTTTAATGGATGTGCCTCTTGAATATATATTTTTTCATTTTATTTACCTCATCATTTTTTTGGTTTCAATCCTTGTTTTAATGGATGTGCCTCTTGAATATTTATAGAAGTACAAGAGACATATCCGGGTTTTTGTTTCAATCCTTGTTTTAATGGATGTGCCTCTTGAATGATGTTTTCGATATAATAGCTTTACTGTATGATTTATGTTTCAATCCTTGTTTTAATGGATGTGCCTCTTGAATACAAATGGAATTAATGGTAGCAATGGAAGCAATGGGAGTTTCAATCCTTGTTTTAATGGATGTGCCTCTTGAATCTGCAACCACATCGCCGAGATTGCTTTTAAGAGGGGTTTCAATCCTTGTTTTAATGGATGTGCCTCTTGAATAGTTTTATATCCAATTTACTATATAAGATATTGACAGGTTTCAATCCTTGTTTTAATGGATGTGCCTCTTGAATGTCGGGAAAGCAGCGCCGGGTACGCAAACTGTATTGTTTCAATCCTTGTTTTAATGGATGTGCCTCTTGAATACAATGGCGCGAGGAGGACAAAGAATGACAACAAGTTTCAATCCTTGTTTTAATGGATGTGCCTCTTGAATTCAAGGAGATTGCACTGCCTTACGCTAAGCTTGCATGTTTCAATCCTTGTTTTAATGGATGTGCCTCTTGAATTGAAACTGTCCTTTTCCCATATCAGGAGAAGCATCACGTTTCAATCCTTGTTTTAATGGATGTGCCTCTTGAATAGTAAAGATCAAGCAAATCAAAGTAGATGTTGAAGGTTTCAATCCTTGTTTTAATGGATGTGCCTCTTGAATCGAAGGAAAGACATACAGAAAGGGGGACAGGGATATGGTTTCAATCCTTGTTTTAATGGATGTGCCTCTTGAATGCAAGAACCTGTCCGCTTCAATTACGTGGAGGAGGTTTCAATCCTTGTTTTAATGGATGTGCCTCTTGAATGAATATAATTTCGAGGCATCACGCTAAAACGGATGCAGTTTCAATCCTTGTTTTAATGGATGTGCCTCTTGAATAGATTGAACGGAACTCAAAAGGCTATAACTATGAAATGTTTCAATCCTTGTTTTAATGGATGTGCCTCTTGAATAAACAACAGGCAGAAATAGAAGAACTACAAAAGAGAGTTTCAATCCTTGTTTTAATGGATGTGCCTCTTGAATATTCCTGACGTGCGGTACTTACTCCCTGGAGATTCGGTTTCAATCCTTGTTTTAATGGATGTGCCTCTTGAATGGCAAGAACCTGTCCGCTTCAATTACGTGGAGGAGGTTTCAATCCTTGTTTTAATGGATGTGCCTCTTGAATATATAGAGTAATATGTTATATCATAAGAGGGAATGAAGTTTCAATCCTTGTTTTAATGGATGTGCCTCTTGAATCACATCTCATACATTCATAGTGTCGGGATATAATGGTGTTTCAATCCTTGTTTTAATGGATGTGCCTCTTGAATTTGCTGTCTTACAGCCATTGTCTTTCAAGTCTTTAGTTTCAATCCTTGTTTTAATGGATGTGCCTCTTGAATATCAGGGTCAAGCCGTATAGCAGAACATGTCCCGTGTTTCAATCCTTGTTTTAATGGATGTGCCTCTTGAATTCATTACTTTATATTTGGTTTTTGTCGTTATCTTGAGTTTCAATCCTTGTTTTAATGGATGTGCCTCTTGAATCGGGCTGAATTGCAACGAAGGCTCGTAATCGAACGGTTTCAATCCTTGTTTTAATGGATGTGCCTCTTGAATTGTACACCAATTCGCAGGCGACTTCTGCTATGTGGGGTTTCAATCCTTGTTTTAATGGATGTGCCTCTTGAATCAGGCCTGAACTTTTTTTGTACGTTTGTACAACCAGGGTTTCAATCCTTGTTTTAATGGATGTGCCTCTTGAATCGCAGACTTCCTATGGAAAACGTGCCCCGATATCCCGTTTCAATCCTTGTTTTAATGGATGTGCCTCTTGAATTCACATTCGGCAATCACAAGGATCTCGCGGATCTCATGTTTCAATCCTTGTTTTAATGGATGTGCCTCTTGAATTCATGTTTCCCCCCCCCATCCCGTAACTAGGACAACGTTTCAATCCTTGTTTTAATGGATGTGCCTCTTGAATGATGCATATAAACACTTACGGCAGAACTCGTATTAAAGTTTCAATCCTTGTTTTAATGGATGTGCCTCTTGAATGCGGAGGAGTTTGACATGTAGGCAGAACAACAAAAGGTTTCAATCCTTGTTTTAATGGATGTGCCTCTTGAATAGCGCGAATTTTCGCCTATTCAGGGCAAAATATGCGTTTCAAGGGCTTATTTCTTGCGCTCAAAATTCTTGATCCAAAATTATGGATTGGTTTATAACAATAAGAAAATCAGACACAGATGTTGCTGTAACAGCAGTCAATACACTTATTCTTATGTTTGGTCCTGCCCGGATAAAAGCCTTTGTCTATGATTTCAAGGATTTCATTGATGATTTCAATGCCTCTTTTAAAGTCTTTCTCAGTGAAATCCACCTCTTCAATATGGTTATTGCTTCTTGTAAAACAGATGAATCCTTTTTTTACATCGATATTGTAATTCTCTTTTATCATAATTGCATGCAGCGCCAATTGGAATTTGTATGTCTGGAAAATCTTATCCTTGAATTCAGCAAACTTATATTCGAAAGGAGCGGCTGAACCATCGTCGAGGAAAAGAACCTCATCCACGATGCCTTTGATATGGTTCTTTTTCGAGGCTATGAATATATTCAGTTCTTTTTTCACAACACCCAGCTTCTTTCGCAGATATTCGGGATTTGTTATCCGTTTTTCCTCATGCACTTCCCTTCCTTTAAGTACCTTGAACCTTGACTCTTCATGTTGCGGTATATCCAGGCAATGCATAAAATAGATAAAACGAGGGCAGAAAAGGTACTCAAGCACATCGGAAATTGTGATTATCGTGTCACCTGGCGTCATTATCCAATTTCCTCAAAAGAATTTTGTCAGAACCTCATCGCTCACAAGCTCTTTATCAAAAGCCTGACCGAGAAGCTTTACTTTCTTAAAAGACTCGTCATCCATCGGAAAAACATACACAGAGTCAACGTCTGGGTCGATTGCTTCCTCGCATTCCAGAGCAAGAGAATCTCTCTCGTTTGCATTGAGAGTACCAAGAAAAACGCTTTTTTGCACCCGATACAGCCCTTTATCAAGGCAAATGCGGGCAACATTCTTCCTTGTGGTATTGTCTGTAATATCGTACACAACCCAAACCATTGTCATTAAGTTCCTCCTATTTTATTAAACCATTCGCTATGCTGTGAGATTCCATCTGGATAGTGTTCCTTATCTTCACATTGCGCCCGTTGTAATCGATTTCTTTATCAAGGGTCTCGTTGACCGCTGAGATCAATACGGCTTTACCTTCTTTGTTCAGGTACAGACCACCCGGGATTTTGTCAAACAAGCCCTCATGTACCTGCTTTTTCGAGAAAAGGTTCACAACTGTCCTGTCTATATGTATCCTGAATATCTCTATCAGATCGAACACAAACGACTTCTTATTGTAATTATCAGTATGCAGAAACCCCATATATGGATCAAGTCCTGCAATGATGCAGGCTTTCTCGACCTGTGAGTAAAGAACTCCGTAGCCGTAGTTGAGCAGGCAATTAAAGGCATCTTTCGCAGGGTCGCGGCTCCTGCCGTTGAACTTCCAGGCATCGGGCATGATGCTGTTCAGTGCTTCAAAATAAGTAAGCGAGGCCATACCCTCAATCCCCATTATCGAACCACGCTTCTCATCGAGCGAACCCTTCATGCTCATAAGGTCTTCATTCAATTGCGCAATCTTAGCAATATACGGCGCAAGTGTATCATAATCATCGGGACGGTTCTTTTTCAGGTCTTTGAGGAAATCAAGCTGGTTCTCAATTTTCTGCGCTATCCAGCCGCGCGCCAGATTGAACCCCACTGCAGAGGCTTCAGCCTCAAGCTGCCTGCGCCGTATCAGTGTGGTGCTTCCCAGCTTTGAATGCCACACTCTGCCATAAGGGTCGCCAAAGTGGTTCAGGAAAACAATGTCGATATTCCGTGGTGATGGTCGCCGCTGTGGTGATGAGGATGCTGTCCACCTTGTCGGCTGAGACCTCAAAGCTCTTTTCGTCGTTCTTTACAAGGAAGCAGTTCTTTTCCTTTTTGAGATACGCACCGCGCGTGTTTATTACGAGTTGCATATCAATATTCTGCTATTTTTATAACCATACCTTTTAGCTCACTTATTCTTGAGAGGGCTTCATTTATTATATCCATATCGAGTTTATTATACCTGTGGACAATGAAATTCCGCACGCCGTTCATCTGCCTTAGAAAATCCGCCTCGCCTTTTGATATAATTCTTTCATGTGTAATTTTTTCGATATTTGTGGCATCATCTTCAACCTTTAATCCCATGTCCCTGATCTTCATAGCGATTATATCCATTGAAATCTCGACGGAGATCTCAAGTGCATGTAGCAGGGCGCGTTCAGTTATTTCATCTTCTATCCTGTGATCTCTAATGAACTCTTCTTCTTTGATCAGTGTTTCAAGCTTTGATAGATATCTGTCTTCTTGCATCAAACCATTTCCTCCTTGCAACAGCCATCTCGGATGCTGAGCTAAATCTGTTGCTCATAATTCTATACTTCATGTCTTCCCATTTTTTCCTGAAGCGATAGAAATAATAAAAAATCTCAGGCTCGCTGCCGTATATTACCCTGCAGTTCTCGATTATATCCATCTTAACATAAAGCGGCAGGTCTTCAAAGATTTTTACATCATATTTGCCACCAACTTTTGCAAATATGCTGTTTAGAACTTCATGTTTCTTTGGCTTGATTATGCAGATGTCTATATCTGAGCGCCAGTCCGCTGTGCCTTTTGCATGGGAGCCATAGAGTAAAATGCCTTCAGCTTCGCTGCTTATGAATTCAAAATCCTTCTTCAGACTTACAATCAGGACTTCAGGCTCCATAGCGCCTCCTTACAGCTCCAAAGCCTCTTGAGACAGATTTCCCGATGCCAAGGTAATCGGGAATAAGAAAGTTGGCGCAAAAGCCCCCAATAAAGGTCATCACGTTTACGTCTTTCAGCCTGCTTTTCCTCGTTTTTACCAGAACATCGCATTTTATCTTATCCGGCACCTGATAATCCAGAGATTTCGACATAGATAGAAGGTTCCCTATAAGCGTTTTTCTCAAGAATTCCTGCCTCTCTTCCCTGCTGCACAGCCCGTAGTACTTCAAGTAATTATCTTGATTTAGCGCCAGCCAGGGGGTGGCAAACTCATAGGAATGTATCTTATCCGAGATTCCGAACTCCTGATTCCTGACAGAGATGCCCTTCTCCACAATCTCATAAACCTCCTCGCCGAGCTTTATTTCATCGTAAAATGAGCCTGTCGGCGCTGTGCTGGTGGAGGAGGGAGTATTCGGTGAATTTGGTGGCGAAGAAGCCGCGCAGCTCTGAGGAGGTGCCCTTGATGGGGCGGGTGGAGGCGAGGGTGAGGGTGAAGGTTTTGAGTTTCATTTCCGCCCGCTTCCATCTTCAAGTTCTATGTATTTGTCAATGGAAAGTGACCCTGGTATCACTCCATTTTCTGCAAGCTTCCTGATACAATCTTTGCTATCTGTGGGTATTCCAAATCCTTTCTCAGATATGATCAAATTACAGATATCGAGCAAGTTTTCACCTGCCAGCTGGAAAGTTCGTTCACAGGCTCTTTTTCTCTGGCCGTTGGTCAGGTATTCCTCTTCTTCTTCCGGGAGGTATTCACCAAGTTCCCTCAGATATTTCTCCAATTCATCCATTTTTTCAAATATTCTATCTTTGTCCAAGAATATCACCTCAGTCTGGCTCTGACACGATCCATAACGTGTTTATGATACTCCTTCGAGAGCCTTTTATATCGTTCATATTCTATATCATTTATTTTTGAAAGTGTTAATATGTAATACATATCCTGCGTGTAAAGCACCCTGCCTTCGAGGAAAATCCTTTTGCGTATGTAAACAGGCAATTCATCCATGAATGAAATATCGACATTCTCCGGTACAGAATTGTTAAGAGAAATTCTCTCTTTCAGGGGTATTTCAATATCAGGTTTTGATATGACACATATATCTATGTCACTCTTTTCTTTCTCAGTTCCTCTGGCCTTTGAACCAAAAAGGATGATAGAATGAACAAATCTGAAACTCTTGAGTTTTAAGATCACATCATTGATGTCTTCGTTTGACATATTTTGATCATTCTTTTTTATTTCATTGACAATTTGATCTTTCATAATATTCTCTGCCTCTGTGGTTTTTCAAAACAGAGGATAATCGTCATGCGCCTCCTTTTTTTATTTCATCGTATTTATCATAAATCTGTTTTAAAACTTCGGCGCCGTCATTGATGCCGGGCGCGCCGTCTATCATCTTGTACTGCATCAGGGGATAGCGGTAGATGAGCCTGTCGGCGCTGTGCTGGTGGAGGAGGGAGTATTCAGTGAAGCCGGTGGCGAAGAAGCCGCGAAGCTCTGCTGAGGTGCCATGGATGGGGCGGGTGGAGGCGAGGGTGAGGGTGAAGGTTTTCAGGAGCATTTGCAATCCTCATCTGATTTTATTCCTTGATATTTATCATAAGAATTTTTTATAATTTCGGCGCCGATAGAAATCCGATGCTGCTTCTGTGTATAGGAATAACAAACCGCAGATGAACGCAGATGAACGCAGATTGGTTGTTTCATATTCTCCATAGTTTTATTTCATCGTATTTATCATAAATCTATTTATAAATCCGGCGCCGCGCAAAATCCCTGCGCGCCGTCTGTCGTGGTGATGCGCCGCGCGCATGTGTGATGGGGGGGCGGGTGGAAGCGAGGGGAGGGTGAATGTTTTTAGGTTCATGGTCATAGTTTTCAACAAATTAAATTTCCACAGCCTGCTTTTTCTCTTTTGAATCCTGTTTTGCTATCATAATAAGATTTCAGTTCGTAATTATTGATAAAGCCAAGTTCTTCTTCTTTAAAATGAGCGGCGTAATTCTTTGGGATACTAATTACATAATCATAAAATTGCTTTTTTATTTTTAAAAATTCTTTTCTTCGTTTAAGAGGATCTTTAATGTCTCGGATTTCACAGTATTTTTGTTTTACTTTTTTGGCATTATCATCATATACGTTTAACTTGCCGTTCTCAACCTTCAAAACGAATTCATCAACTTCATTTCCATCGATTGTTAGTGTTGCTTTGGTTTTTTCAAAGTTAAGCTTCAGCAAAACAGAATTATTTTCAGTAGTTAATTTTATGGTTTTATCATCATCATTTTTTTCTATTTTTGCTTTTTCTAAACAATCAATAGCAAAATTCTGATTTAAGATTTCTATGAGTTTTCCGTTGTGATTTCCTGGAATTTCATCCCAGCTAAACAAGAACTCATCATCTAACTCAACAAAAATGTCCACTTTATAAAAGTCGTTATCATCTATTAATTTGAAATCTGATATTGGTCTTCTCTTATTTTTATCAGGATCTTTATCATAAAAATATAAATCGTAAAGTGCTTCAATAAGTTTTACTTCTGTTGCAGATTTTTCTTTTGCACGTTCAAAATATTGATTTATTAAGTCTAAGAAATTTATTTCGTAGATTTGGGATGTGTATTTATCTTCATTGTTAAACAACTTATCAACTATATCTAATAAAACAGGATCGTATATTCTTGTGTACGAGGTACCATTTTTCAAATTCACTAAATGGATTTCTGCCTTATCGAACCGTTTATTTCTATTGCATCTTCCTGCGACCTGTATTATAGAATCTAACGGACCTCTATCACGATATACACAATCACAGTCAATATCTACTCCCGCTTCAATTAGTTGTGTTGAAACAATTATGACCTTTTGATTGTTTTTTATCGCTTTTCTTGCGTATTCTATTCTTTGCCTTCTTTCTCTTGGAGTAATATTTGTTGATAAATAGCATTTTTTGAAAGGCAAACCTGATTTTTGGATTTTATCAGTTATTAAATTATAAAACTCTAATGATGAACCAATTGTATTAAAAACAAACAGATATGAGTTTTTAGACCAATCATTCAACTCGTTACAGAATTCTATTACTTTTTTCTCTTTGGAATCTATCTTCAAAATTACGCGGTTTAAATCTTCCGTCTTAAAGTAACTTTCATAATTATCTACAAGTTCTTTATATTCTCCCCTTTCAAAAATTAATGGCTTGGTAGCGGTCATTAAAATAATTCTACAATTAAAATATTCTGTCATCCCAATTAGAACTCTTCTCACTAAATTCCAGTACTCTATAGGAATATTCTGGGCTTCATCTAAAATAATTATTGAATTTACAGTGTTGTGAAACTTCTTTAAGCTTCTATTCTTGTATCCTATCAGGCTATAAAATAATTGAATAAAAGTCGTAACGATAACTTCAGATTCCCAAGATTCAATTAAGGCAAGGCTTTCATCCAAATCTTCTTCTTTATCCATATTTTGCGTTTTATAAAAGATTTCTGAGAGATGATGATGTTTTAAAAGATATGGACTCTCGTTATTTTTGAAATCGCCAATTTGACTTAAAACTTTATCGAACACATCATAGTTTTGGTCTATAATACTTGTAAAAGGCAGTGAGTAGATAATCCTTGGTTCATATTCTAAATCGAAACTATTCTTTAAGATTTTTCTTAGCTTTAATGCAGCAGCGAAAGAAGTTAATGTTTTACCTGTTCCAGTCGGTGCTGTCAGCGTAAAAATTTTCTGACTTGCATTTTTAGGGTCAGAGATATTCTTTATTACTGATTCTTGAATCTGAGACCTAATAATGTTAATATTGCTCTTGTTTTCTTCTTTGATTTTAGGTTTGTTTAAATGTGTTTCAACGAGATTATCTAAGAGCTCTTTTCTTTCTATTTTTCTGACATCACCGGCGTGTTTTTTATCAGAATCAATTAAGATTGAATAGAGCAATAAGGTAATTAAAAAAAAACTTATCTCTCTATTCTCCTTTTTTGAGTTGCTGTCTGTAAATTCGTAGTTCAATTTTCTTAATGGTTTTATTATTTTATCTAATTCTTGAAAACTCGCAAATGGGGATCCATAACGGTATAAATTGCTTATAATACGTGGAAAATTCAATCCATAGCCTTGAAAAAGGCCGTTATATATTTCTTCAATTTCTTTCTCAGATTTCTTTATACTCAAAAGTTGTTCTCTGATAAAATTGAATTCTTTAATTAAATCTTTTGATTCTACATCACTGTTAATGTCATTCAAATTGCCATGATGATGCTTTACAATAAAATAACCAAAAAGGGGGAGATAATTATGAATCTTATGATCTTCGGCATTTTTAATTCTAACAAACTCTGATAACACCTCAAACGTGAAAAGTGCAGAAATTAATCCATGATGAGTCCATCCACTTTCGGATGTTCTTCCATATAGGTAATCTTGGAAATATTGTGTAAATTTTCCAAAATCATGTGAAATTCCGACGAGATATGCAATATCTGATAAAAGATTTTTGTCTAAATTATTAAGTTGCTTCTCAAGTAATATTTTTTTTCCATTTTCTCCAACTATTTGAAGATGGTCTTTCAATCGAATATCTGGGTTTAGGTGCGAAAAAAACTCTTTCATGTTACATAAATATTATATTTTCGGTATTTTTTTTATAGGTTACTTTGTAGAAGGGTTCATTCAAAGATACATTCAGGTCTTTTCCACTTTTCTCAAAAATATATTGCTCTAATCTCGTTATATCCCTACTTTCAGAAAAGTCAGTAGGCATTTTTTCAATGAGATATTGCGAATTATCATCCTCAAACTTTATACCTCGATCTTTAATAGCGTTCTTTCTACAAACGCAGTTTAATCTTACATCCGTATGTTTTTGTGGATCGGATATTTCTCCCTCATCTATGAACTCTATCTCCGCTAAGAACTCAGTAATTCCTAAATATGGTGGGTAAAAAAATCTTTGTTGTTCTAACCTTTCCTTAAATATTTGGTGAATTTTCTCATGCTGAAAATAAATTCTATATACTATATCATAATTATTCAATGGGCGCACAATTTCCACTGGTATTGGGGTATGTTCCATTTTACCTGCTAAAATCGATTCTATAGTGTAGTTTTTGGTATTGGTATAATTCATTGTCTGCATTATTTTTCTAATCGGAGTTTTAATAGAAACAGCTACTTTACACTCAGAATCACTCAAGTTTTTATAATAAGTGTCCCTTTCATAGCCTAAAAGCCCAGCCACAAGGCCTGTTATTACAGTTCTTGGAGGAAAAGAATAACTTAAAGAGGATGAATTCGTGAAATATTTTCTAAAATGTGCAAATGGCCCTTTTAGGTCAAATATTAACATATTTGTCAATTAAGTCTCCTCTATCTAATTTTTGATTTTTCGCTTTAACTTACCATAATCGGGGCCAATTTTCCCTCTAATCCAGCTAATAAAGAACCTAAATTTCCATCTTTTCCATCTTTTATTTTCAAATCTTTGTGTACCCACCAATTTACTTTTTGAATTTTACCTTTGTTGTTATCTAAAAATTTTTTCAATTCAGATAAATCCACGTTATAATCTGTTACAAATCGAACTGGGGATTTTGAATCGGAATCAATTGCTACATATTTTCTTAGATCGCCAAGTAAATATTCTGGTGAGTTATATTCGATTCTTAAATACAACCTGGGATATTGTCCGATCTTAGTTCGAGTAGCCATAAGAGGAATACTGTTTATCATTGCTTTATCCAGTCAATCTATATCATCATCAGTCAACATGGTTTTCTCTGCTCTTTTCGCGCTTATTATCCCATGAAACGCAATGAGAGAATAATCAACTCTGTAATCTTTGCCCATTGCCCCTTGTGTTTTCTCACTTTCAGAGCTAAAATGAGAAGTTATTCCATTTGAGTTAACGAGCGTAACCTTATTTAAAGAGTATCCCCAATTGAACTGTACTGGCCCAATAAATTTTCTTGAAGAGCCCGGTTTATTTTTTTCGCCTTTAATAGGCATTGTTGCTCCAAAAAAGCGGACATCGACAAGTTCAGAAAGTAAATCATCATCTGACAAATCTTCTAATTTGACTTTTTTCTGTTGTGCAAGAATGTTTAATCTTTCTGTAGCGTTAACCACGCGGCCATCGATGTTACAAACAAAAATTGGTTTATCAAGATATTGTTCAATATAATCCCGAATATATCTTTTTAATCGCAAGTCTGACACAAGATTTATTTCCCTATCTACATCCATTCTTGGTTTGTTTTCATTGTCTGGGTCTCCATTCGGGTTACACATCTTTGCATCATATACAAATAATATCTCATGGTTGTTAGAAATAGTTTTTTCGTTACTCATTTTCAATTCCTCCTTCTTCTATTGTTTCGTCTTCCTTTGGTAGTTCTATTTTACCAGTGGTAATTGCCTGGTAAGTTGAAAAACTATAACCAGACAAAATATAAAATACATTTTCCTGGTTGTTAAGTGGCCAATCATTGGAATAGATATCTACTAATCGCTTATATTGGTGGAATATGGTCTCATTATAGCCTAATATTTTATATTGTGCAAGTTTTTCAAAAATGTCATTTGTCAAACGTATGATTGTCTGAATATTCATACCTTGAAAATTTATTTTGTTTAGAATAGGTTTGGTTTCATGACCAGATTTATATTGTCTATTCCCAACGTTTCCAACAATATACCCAAGTAAAAATAATGCTTTTCTTGGGTCATCATATGTTCCTATATCATTCCAGAATTTTGTGATTTCTTCTGGAACAGCAATATTTCCTTTTGATTCGTTCATTTTCAACCCTCTTAATAGATTTAGTTTGTTAAAGAATAATGACGCAAAGTTTAATTGAATTGTTTTAAATTCTAAACTGCTTTTGGGAGAAATATTATATCCATTTTGTGCAAAATGAATTATTCTAATTATTTCAGCAAATTGGTCGATCAAAAACGAATAATCTATTTTTCTATCTGAAAATATTGCATCTAAAACTTCTAAAAATTTTGAATATGCCACATCATTATCACTTATCGGAATAGCATAATAAATACTTCTTAAATCTATCTTGAATATTTTGTTATCCTTATAACTTTCTTTTATTAATTGGTCTATTTGAAATTCTTTATTATTTATTAAAGTCAATCTGCTTGGAGGCACATCTTTGATCAATTTTAAAACTTTAAAATCACTTTTTCCCTTTCTATAGAATAAATAATTTATAATAAAATTATTTTTTTCATCTTTGAATTCTTTGAATTCTATTATTTGTCTATCGAGTTTGGATAAAGAATTAAGATTTACAATTGCATTATTTAAATGTTTAATAGAATTAGACAATGCTACAAAGTTTAAATCTGCATTTTTAAAAAGGAGAGTTGGAATTATGTACAGCCTTAATCCACCAATATACGTTTTCATATTATTATCAATGAATCGCTCCCCAGCCATTAAATCCATGTAACATTCTTTGCAGATATTGAAATTCTTTGTAAATTTCCCATCAAAATCGGATGAGAACCCTATTTTATCGGTCATATAAAATTTGAAATTTAAGTTGGTGGCGTTACTTGTAGTTTGAATATTAGTTTTATCGCAAAGAGAGCATCTACCTTCTTTCAGTAAATTTTTTTTATAATTTTTGTTATTAATATCAAAAAGGCAACCTATTTTTTCATCAAAAAGCATTGCCCTGTATTCTTCTCTCTTTATAAGCAAATCATTGTTTAGCTTTACAGAATAAATTGAAACGCCATCTGTAGTCAAAGATTTACTATCAAGTAAGTCTTCAATAAATTTCTTCCGCTTATCTTTGTATATCTTTAGTAAGAGATCTTTAATATCTATTTTATTTAATTCATCGAGCTTTGATAAAATTTTATTTTTTAGCTCCTCTGAACTGCTTTTGGGAGATACTTCAAACTTTTCTTCTATATCAGAGCAAATATTTTTAATATCTTTTATTATCGAGTCGATTTCTTTTTTAGTATTTGCAGTTTCAAGTCTGTTTTTAACCGTTCCTAACTTGTCTTCAATAAACTTTTTTCTCTCATCTATAAAAATAAATTTCTCGGGTTTGATTGTACATTTTCCATTCTCACGGATGAAAAATTCGTTTAGAACTTTTTTTAGACTTTCTTTGAGGTTTCCTTCTACCTTGTTCTGAATGTTAGCTATAGAGTCTTCAAGCAGATAATCTATATTTTTTGATGTAAGAAAAATCTGTGGTTTATTGCCAGGATTATTTCCTAACCATAGGTATTCCTTTCCAGATTCTTCTTTTACTGCTTCGATCTCACAAATGATTTTCCCATTTGTCTCATCAAAATTCAATATCACAATACGTTGTTTAATAGATTCTCCCTTATTGTTGCGTTTTTCAAGGGGCAATTTTATACAAAGGTTTTCCAATAGCTTTTCTTTTCCTTCCTTTGCATTAATGAATTCCCCGATGTTTTTTATCGCCTCAATCATTTCCCATCACCCTCCATCCACACGCTCTCCCGCCCCCTCATCCTCATACTCCTCCCCGCCCCCATCGGCGGGCTTTACACCATATGTTCCAATACCTGTATTCAAGCTATTATCATCATCCACCTTCTCTTTTAAAGCACTCCTATATTTATATATTTTACCAGAGCGGTGCGAAAGTATTCCATCCGCACCGCAGGAGCCGCTGGGAGTTGCTGCCCTCTGAAGGATTCCCGCAAGCTCATGTCTCCCCTCTCGACCTCTGGTTAGCGGGCAACTATTTCTAATAAAATATGGATTATCAGGATTACTTTTCCAAAACAACCATCCGTCTCACTCACCTCACTCGTGATAACTCTCATGCCCTATCTCCAGAGGCGCGCACTCAGCGCATTCGAACTGCAGTGTGGTGTGCAGTATCCTGAACCTGTGCTTCAGGGTCTGGCTGATCTTCTGGATCATGGTCTCTGTCTGCTGAACATGGATCCTGTCCACAAGGACATGGGCGCTCATGGCATGGATGTTGGAACAGATGCTCCAGATATGGATATCGTGCACTCCTTTGACCCCTTCGATATCCATCATGACCTTTGAAAGCTTATCAGCATCAACGTGTTTTGGGGCGAACTCAAGAAGGATCCTTGCAGAGCTGAACACCAGTTTTCCTGCGCCGTAGAGCAGCATCGAGCCTATCAGGACGCTGAGCAGAGGGTCCACTATGTTCAATCCTGTGGAAATTATGATGATCGCGCCTGCGATCACGGCTACGGAGGCGAGCGCATCTCCGATCACATGAAGATATGCGCCTTTGATATTTAGATCGTGATGTCCGTGAAGTTTTGACGCTGCCCAGGTATTTGCAAGCAACCCGATCGTGGCTATTATCAGCACCTCAGCCCCTTTCACTGGCTCTGGAGCAAGGATCCTGTAATATGCTTCATAAAAAATGAAAATAGAGATCAGGATGATCGTCAGTCCATTGATCATGGCTGCAAAGATCTCGAACCGGTGGTATCCGAAGGTCATGTTACTGTTGGACGGACGGGCAGAGATCTTTATCGCGCCGTAAGAAAGAACGAGCGCCACCACGTCCATCAGGACATGGAATGAGTCAGAGATCAGGGCAAGGCTGTTTGAGAATATCCCCCCTCCAAGCTCAAGGAAAAAGATGAGCGTTGTCAGGAAGATTGCTATCTTCAGGTTTTTTTGGAGATCTTCCATTTTTACATTCTCCGTTCAGTGATACTTGGTACCAGGGTAAAATATTTCTATCGGTAGCTCCACGTGTAGTTCATGCTTGTGGAGCAGATAAACCTTGAAAACGGGAGCGCGATCGGACTGAAGATGGACATGGAACACGCTCCGCTGCTTGTGATCAGGGCAAAAAAAGGTTTTGTTATGTGCGGATACCTGAATATCGAAGTTGCAAATAAGCTCGGAGATGCTGCAGTGAGGGTCACAGGTGTGAGGACGTTCGAAGATGTGCTGAATGCAAAGGCTGTTGATGTATCAGAGGCTGCAGAGAAGCTCGGGATAACAGCGGGGATGAACGCAAAAGAAGCGCTGCAGATGATGGTTTAGATGGAGGTAAAGCCACTCCCATCCACCCGTCCTATCCATTTCAAATACAATCTTTCGGCTTATATATTTATGCATATAAATATTAATGGTAGTAATAATAATTATTATCATTATCATACAAAATCGGGTTCGTCCCTGACAGCGCCACGTTGCGCACGCAGTAAAAATATATCTAGTGTATCACCTATATATATCAGTGGTGTCAAAGAATTTCTTTAGATAAGAAATGAGCGTCGTCCATGAATGAAGGTGACATGAATGAAAACAGTCTCTACAGGGATAAAAGGTCTGGATCTGGTTCTGAACGGGGGGTTCAGTCACCCTTCGACAGTCCTGATCGCAGGCACCGCGGGCGCAGGAAAGACCACGTTTGTCATGCAGTCGGTATTCAACGCAGCAAGGGAAGGGGAAACCTCTCTTTACATATCTGCAATTTCCGAACCTGTCGCCATGATGGAAAGTTTTCTATCAAATTATTCCTTTTTTGATTACTCGCTGCTTGAAAAGAAAAAGATAAAGTTATTCAATATCGAAGAGAAACTGCTCAAAGCCGGCGCGCCCGAGGTCATACAGTTCATCGAAGAAAAAATACAGATGTATAAGCCCAGCAGGGTTATCATTGATCCAGTGACCGTTCTTGCAGAGTCAAAAGAAAGCGAACTTGGGCGGCGGCTTTTTCTCTATGAGCTTCTCACACGGATGAAAAGCTGGAACCAGCTCGTCCTTCTCACAGGCGAGTTCACAGTGGATAGCCTGAAAGAAAGTCCGCTCAGCTACCTTGTTGACTGCATCCTTCACATCTCCGAGGTCGCTCTCGGGGATAAAAGCGAGCGCCACCTCAGGGTGATAAAGATGCGGGGAAGAGGATATATCACAGGCAGGCATACTTATAAATTGAGCGTGGATGGGGTCGAGGTCTTTCCAAGACTGCTTCCTGAAATGGAGATCCAGAGATCTGCTTCAACTATCAGGGTAAGCACAGGGGTGGAAGGTCTGGATAAGATGTTAAAAGGGGGTCTTCTCAAGGATGATATCATCTTATTTTCAGGAAGCCCGGGAACTGGAAAGACGATTTTCGGTATGCACTTCATAAACGAAGGTGCCGAGAAAAATGAACCTGGGCTGATCATTTCATTCGAGGAGTGGCCTCAGAAACTGATCAGAAATGCGAAAGGCTTTGGATGGGATTTTGAAATGCTTGAAAAGAAAGGCATGATCAAAATCCTGTACTTTTCTCCTGCTCTCTTCCATGCAGATGAGCATGCTATCCTGATAAAGAATGTCCTGAAAGAACATAATATAAAGAGAATCTTTTTTGACGGGATCAACAACCTTGAAACAGCGATCCCGGATTCATTAAAAAGGAGAGATTACATCCATTCTCTGGTAGATTACTTCTCCGCTCAGGGCATAACCACTCTTATGAACAGCGAGATACCCGAGCTTTTCGGAGCTATCAAGCTGACGCATGAAGCCTTTTCTGGCGCTGTTGATGTTATAGTGCTGCTTCGGCATGTGGAGGTGGAAGGACAGATGAAGAAGGCATTGAGCGTACTCAAGTCCCGCGGCTCAAACCATGATAAAGAAATCAGGGAGTTCGAAATAACGGACAAGGGAATAGATGTAAAGGTGGCGATCAAAGGGTACGAGAACGTACTTGTGGGCAGTGCACGAAGACCGCCGTCCGAGGTATTTAAAGAGATGTTCGGAGGCAGAAAGCCTTGAATTACATCCTTGTGCTTCTATGGGTAATCTCGATCGTTCTTTTGACAATGATACCATACAGCATAGCGCTATTCTATCAGCGCACCTTTAAAAGAAACACCTATCCGTTCCTATTCCTGGTGTCCCCTGCGCTTTTCATCGCCTCTTTGATCAGCTATATGTATCCCTCATTTTTCACAGGAAATGTGTTTTTTGCTCTCGGTGGTGCGATTCTCGGCGGTGCAAGCATGAGATTGCATCAGGTCATGACAAAGAGGTGGAAATGATCATCGAGTTCATCCTCTTCTCCATCGGAATCCTGGGATTGATCATTCTTTACATCGTGCTGGCGCACCTCAGCGCACGAATGGGGGAAGGGATGGGTATTCCCAGATATTATCTGTTATATTATCTGGCGATTTTATTTTTAATTCTGACGCTTCCTGCAGGCTGGTCTATCCATTACACAGGGGAAAAGGACATGGAAGATATTCTATTCACTCTTCTTACGATTGGAAATGCTGCCGCCATCGCTGCATCGCTTAAGTACTGGTGGTGGCTGAAGGATGAATTCTGGGAAAGTATAAATTTGGGAGGTAAATCGAATGAATAAGAAAATCATGGTCGTGGATGACGAGCCTGATACAGTGGACCTGGTGAAACTCGTGCTTGAAACAGAGGGCTATGAGGTAATGACGGCTTACAGCGGAAGGGAGTGCCTTGAGAAGATATCGCATGAAAAACCGGATGTAGTGCTTCTGGATATTATGATGCCAGAGATGGACGGCTGGGAAGTGTTCAAGAAAATCAGGGAAAGATACGAGGATATTCCGATCGCCATGCTCACTGTGAGGAATCAGGACATCGACAAAATGCTCGGATTGCATGTGCTGAAGGCAGATGATTATATAACCAAGCCTTTTGGAAGAAAAGAGCTTATTGAAAGGGTCAAAAAGATGATAGAGTAGCGATGAGGATAAGCCAGAAATTAATAATATCTCTCATATTAATATCGCTTCTGCCTTATGTTGTAATAAGCTATATCAATTTCTCAGCAGAAAAGGATGCGCTTGAGAAAAAGATACTGGATGATCTGAGCGCGCTCGCCGAAGCAAAGAATATCCATATCTCGGCTGTCGTAAACTTCAGGATCGAGCAGGTAAAAGAGATCGCTTCATCCAATTTCATGCAGGAAATCAATAGCGAAAACACAAGTAATCTTGTTTTCAATCTCAACAGGGTGAAAAGGGAAATTCCATTATTTTTCGAAATATCTGCGCTCGATCTAAATGGCGAGGTTGTGGCATCAACCGATAGCAGGCTGTTGAAATCAAACTTCTCTGGTGAAGACTTTTTCAGGGAAGCAAAAGAGAACCTGTATCTTGGCAATATAGAATATTACGATAATCAGACAGGATATATTATCTCCTCTCCTGTATTGAACAGGAACACAGGCAGGCTCATCGGTGTGGTTGTGATCAGGATCTATCCCCAGCTTATATATGATGTTACAGGCGATTATACAGGATTGGGAGAAAGCGGTGAATCGCTCCTGGTTCAGAGAAGAGGGAATGATGTTGTCTTTTTGAACCCGCTGCGCCATAATGCGAGCGCAGCTCTCAATCTGCGTTTGCCCATTGATTCTGACAGAGCCATTCCAGCCATTCACGCCGCAAGAGGAGAAAAGGGCACAATACGTTCGCTTGATTATAGAGGAATAGACGTTTTTGCTGCATATACATACAATCCCATTACAGACCTGGGAGTTGTGGTAAAGATAGATGCGTCTGAAACACTGATACCTGTAAATGAGTCAAAAGAGCGGAGCATTGCTTTTGGATTTTTTTATTTCGCAATAGTAGGAGCACTTGCCTATCTGATGGGCAGAAGGTTTACTGATCCGCTGATAAGACTTACAGATGCCTCAAAGAAAGTAGCCAGAGGAGACCTTACAGTGAAAATAAAGGCAGAGAGCAGAGATGAGATCGGTGAACTTGCCCAGTCCTTTAACACGATGGTAAAAACTTTGAGTGAATTATATGAGGAACTTGATCTCAAGGTCAGGGAGAGGACCAAGGATCTGAACAGGAAGAATCTGGAACTTGCAGCGCTGATAAAAACAAACCAGAGTATTTCAAGCGGTCTGGATCTGAATAAAATCCTGGAAATAGCTGTCAGAGAAGCTTTAAAAATAGTCAATGTCTCTTACTGCTCCATCGTTCTCATAGAAGAAGGGAAGGACTATGGGACAGTGGCTTCTGAATACAGCCCCAGAGATAATTTGCACCCATCACTTGGAGAGAAATTGTACCTGAAAGACTGTCCAACATTGAACGAAGCCTATCTGGGAAAGAAGTTCGTACTGGTTCCTGATACATTGAAAGCAGAGCTGTCTATAAGAGAACTGGAGATCGCAGAAAGACTGGATATGAGATCCATCCTTGTAGTTCCACTGGTGCTGGGTGAGAAGGCGCTCGGGATAATGCTGCTGAGCAGCATCGGTGAGCTGAAACATTTCAATGCCGAGGAGATCGGGGTCTGCCAGACGATCGGGAATCAGGTAGCGATCGCAATCGAGAATGCCAGTTTATTTTCACAGCTCAAGCAGCATGGTAAAACTCTGGAGATCCTGTTTGAGATAGACAGGGTCGTAAGCCAGTCCCTGAACCTGGATGAGATGTTAGAAAAGGCGATCACAAAATCAATTCAGGTGACCTCTTCAGATGCCGGCTGGATCTATCTGCTTCAGGAAGACGGGGAGACATTGACACTTGAAACCTATACAGGCATATCTCCCGATCTTGCAGCACTCGGGTCTAAACTGACGGTGGGGAAGGGGGTATCAGGAATGGCGGTCAATTCAGGCAAGCCTGTGACCATGGATATTGAGAACTATCCTTATCAGGATCTTCTCCCGATGATGACAAAAGACGGGATCGCATCCCTTGCAGGCATCCCTCTCATAGCAAAAGGAAAAGTAGTTGGTGCAATGGTTCTCTCGAACAAGAAGCCGAGGATCTTCTCAAAGGATGATATTGAGATACTTTCTTCCATAGGCAACCAGGTAGGGGTTGCGGTCGAGAACGCGAGTTTATATTCCCAGCTCAAGAAGCATGATGAAACCCTGGAAACGCTGTTAGAGATAGACAGGGTTGTGAGCCAGTCTCTTGACCTTGATGAAACCTTCAGAGAGGCTCTCGCCAAAACCATGCAGGTGACGGCTTCAGTTGCCGGGGCGATCTATTTGCTGGAAGAAGATGAAAAAACGCTCAGACTAAAAACCTCTTCAGGTATTTCTCAGGAATTCGTGCAGGCGGTTTCTAAAATAAATGTGGGTGAAGGCATTGCAGGTACTGCTGTAAGAATGAAAAAGCCTTTTGTCACAGATATAGACCATTACCCGAGCCGTGATCTTATACCAGACCTTGAAAAGGAAGGGTTCATTACGCTTGTGGCTACTCCGCTCATGGCTAAAGGCAGAGTTGTGGGTGCAATGAACCTTGCCAACCGCAGGCGCAGGGTATTCTCAAAAGAAGATATCGACGTACTGGCTTCGATCGGCGGACAGATCGGGGTTGCTATAGAAAATGCCAGGCTGTATCAGGAGTCACGGATCTCATACGAGAGACTGCAGAAGGCTTATGATGATCTCAAATCCCTTGATAAGTTGAAAAACGAATTCCTCTCAAATATCTCACATGAACTCAAGACCCCGCTTGTCTCCATCCGCGGGTACAGCGAATTGATGCATGATGAAAAACTCGGGGATGTACTGAAGCCTCAAAAGAAGGCGCTGGAAGCCATAATCAGGAACACGGAAAGGCTTACAAGGCTGATAGACAGCCTGCTGTTCCTGAGCATACAGCAGATGGGGAAAACAGAGATCAGGATGATCCCGAAGCCTCTGGCGCTTGACGAAATAGTGACATCCTCCATGGCAGATATGAAGGTCATGGCTGAGAGAAAGAACATCAACATGATGACTGATGTACCTGCAGGACTTATTGTCATGGGGGACAGGGACAGGCTGACCGAGGTGTTCCTCAACCTGCTGGACAATGCCATAAAATTCACGCCCACAGGAGGCGGTATCTCTATAAAAGCATGGGAGGAAGACAGGAGCGTGCATGTAACAGTTTCTGACACAGGAATAGGGATACCTGAGAACGTGCTACCTCTGCTTTTCCAGAGATTTTACCAGGCAGATGCTTCCATCACCAGGAAATATGGCGGTACGGGTCTCGGATTATACATATGCAAGAATATCATCGATGCACATCAGGGCGAGATATGGATAGAGAGCAAAGAGGGATCAGGGACAACTGTGCATCTAAGGCTGCAAAGGAGCATCTAAGCGAGGATCGAAAATAGGGAGCCCTGCGACTCGGAGTGTTCAAGTGTGCAGGTGACTTCACAGAAAATAGCAAGTTTTGAAGGCATGAATAGTTTCACCCTGCTCTCACCACGGGTTTATATATGCAGATTAACCTGTTAAAGACCATGGTGGTAATATGAACAGAAAAGGGCTGCGTCACGACAGGCATACGGTCTCTCTACTGACTGATCATATGGTATTCGCCCCGAAGTACAGGGGAAAGATATTGACCGGAGATGTAGCAATGGTTACGGAAGGCATCATCTGCAAGACCTGCAAAGAACTGGATATAGAGATAATAGAGATCGCAGTAAATCCTGACCATGTCCATATATTCTTCAAATATCCTCCAAAATATTCGCTCAGTTTTATCGCCAAAAGACTGAAAGGAAGGACCAGCAGAATACTCAGGAAGGAATTTCCCCATCTCAAAGAATGGTGCGACGAGCATATGTGGGCGCCGAGCTGTTTCCATGGAAGCGTGGGGAACGGATGGGATGTCGTGAGCAAATACATTGAAACACAGGATGTACATCATGCTAAAAACGCTAGCTACAGGCCTCGTACATAAGTACGGGGTTTGTGACTTCGTTCTATAGGCGTCTTTCATGCATCCATTTTTCTCGGATGCCCAGGGCGCAGGAAAAATCCTGAAGCCATCGCAGCAGCATTCCAATTAACCCCAAAATTTTCGGCGCCGTTCTCAG
>JAPZAV010000132.1 GCA_027460465.1 Candidatus Methanoperedens sp.
ATGTCTTCCATTATGCGAATTATCTTTTCAATGCGATCTTTTTCAGTCATTGTAGTTATTTTATATAACTACTTATACTTAAATGTTATTCACTTTAATCTGTTGATAAAATAGGCTTTGTCCGAAAGTCATGTATAATGAATATGTGTAGAGAGCATAAATTTGGCGGACTTTTTGAAGACCCTGAAAGGCTTGAAAAATACCAAAAGCTTTTTGAGGAAGCTTTTCCGGGACAAACAGCGCTAGATATATTGCATAGAACGCCTGCAAAGCATGCCAAAAAATAGTTTTTTTATCGATAGTTGTATTTTCCTTGGAATCCTGAGAAAGGATGAAAATACAAGGGCATGTAAAAGTTTCATAAGCCGAATCAACAACGATGTTTTTACAGGATATATCTCACCTTTTGTAACAGGTGAAATGCTCAACTCGATTCTATATGCAGAGGAGATAAAACCACTGATAAAATCTGAACTCCTCCATGCTGTTGTGGATTTGCTTATTTCTGCAAAGGTTAAGAATTTCGTTCCTTCGAATAACGAAATGAAAGTCTATTCAGAACTAAGGGAAGCAGATTATAGAATATCTGAGAGCGATATAATACATGCTACCTGTGCTAAGATACTTGACGTCCCACTGGTGACCACTGATGGTACAATGCTGAACAGCCGTCACTGACGGTATACCCCGTACGATGTACGAGGCCTGTATATCCCGATTTCATTATATTCGTATTTGTTATGTGCCAGAATATACTTTTTCGTCCCTCCCCATCCATCCCTGACAGACCCATGAAATCACCTCGGCGCCCAGAGACCTTCCTATGAATCCATGTATGCACAAAAGATGTTCCAGGGAACTCGCAAAAATAACTGAAAAAATAAAATATCAGGAATAGCGAACCTCATACCATCTCACACATCTCGATCTTGTTCCTGAACCATTCCTGAGCTTCTTACTTATTACTGAACCTGAAATTAATAACAACACTGTCCCAGTTAATATCTGCCCGCCTCCACAACCGGATTATTCCTTCTCTGGATTTCTCAAACTTCTCAATTCTGATGCGTTCAAGTTCAGGGTCCTTCTCTGCACCGTTCCCGTTCCTTTCAAGCATGTGGTTCCCGTTGCAAGGGAGATTTCATTTATGGGGCGACCAGGGTAAAAAGTCGTAAGCCACAAGGTCGAAGGAATTTCAACATAGCATTGGAGTGATACGAATATGGAAGAGAAACAAAAGAACAAAGACAAATACAGCAATATGAAAGACGATATATTCGTGCCTGAGTTCAGGACCAAAAAGCCAGGCAGATAATAGTTTTTTCGGATAATAAAATAGAAAGATATTAACAGTAATATCGTATATGAATGAGCTGGGCGAAATCCCACCAAGAAATGGAGGAAGAAAAGTTACTGGGAAATCAATCATCATTATTGGAGCAGGGCTGGCCGGCCTCTCAACTGGATGCTATGCACAGATGAACGGTTATAACACCCAGATCTTCGAGCACCATACTAAGCCGGGCGGGGTGGCTACTTGCTGGAAACGCAAGGACTATGTAATTGATGGCGGCATCCACTTCCTGATATGCCACAGGCAAGGTCAGTCAATCTATGAGTTGTACCGTGAGCTTGGCACTGCCCAGCCCAACCGCTTTCTCGATATGACTACTTACCTTCGTTATATTGATGAAACCAGCATGCGCAGCATTCTGATCACCCAGAACCTGGACAGCCTTACAAAGGAGTTAAAAGCTTTTTCACCGACCGATGCCCGAACTATTGACGACTTTATGGTCGGTGCTCGTGCCTTGCAGGGCTCAGACATGGGCGAGATGGGCTTGAGCAAGCCCCCTGAGTTGATGGGCTTCATGGACAAGCTCGGGCTGATGTGGAAAATGCGTCGGGTGTTCAAATATTTCACCGGTAAGTACGCCAAGTCTGTCGCCGATTACGGACGAACTTTTCATGACCCACGGTTGCGTCTACTCATCGAAAACCTGTTCCTGCCAGAAGTGCCAGTTTGGTTCATTTTCATGCTTTTAGGACTGCTGGCGGATGGACATATGGGACTACTGGAAGGGGGATCGCTCAACTTTGTTTTGCCTGTCGAGAAGCGCTATGAAGACCTGGGAGGGAAGGTGACTTACAATGCTACTGTCGAGAAGATTCTGGTTGAAAATGATCGAGCTGTGGGAGTGCGTCTGGCAGATGGCAGCGAGCACCGTGCTGACATTATCGTCTCCGCCGCCGATGGATACAGCACAATCTTCAATATGCTGGAAGGGCGCTACGTTGACAAAGAAATCGAGGAACGATACAGGAACTGGAAGCTATTCCGACCTCTTGTCATGGTCAGCTTCGGGGTGGCCAGGGAATTCACGGGCGAACCATGTCTGAATATTATCAAGCTTGAGCGCTCCTTCATGGTAGGCAACAAACCTATTGAATGGATTACAATCCGAATCTTCAACTATAGTTCCAAGTTTGCTCCGGTGGGCAAGACAGTGATTCAAGCCATGTTCGAGACGGAGTGGGATTGGTGGAAAGAGTTACAAAAGGATCGACCGACCTACGAAGCCGAGAAAGAGCGGGTGATGACTGAGGTTCTGGAACGGCTGGAAGCACACTACCCCAGCATCTCGTCGCAGGTGGAAATGACCGACGTAGCTACGCCCTACACATGGTGGCGTTACACTCGCAATCACAGAGGTGCCTTCGAAGGCTGGCTACCCACTCCGGAAGTAATCAATACTCAGGTTAAAAAGACCCTGCCCGGCCTGGCGAACTTTTATATGGCTGGTCAGTGGGTGATGCCGGGTGGAGGAGTCCCTCCATGCCTCTATTCTGGCCGCCACATAGTCCAGATACTCTGCCATAGGGATGAGAAGCCATTTTCGATATCCTTTCCATGATCCCTGTCGAATTGCATTCTATAAATCATCCTGGTTTAAGAAAAATAGAGGTAAAGTGATATGCAACTGTATCCACAAAGGAAGTGACCGAATGACAATCAAAACAGCAGTTAATGATTTTCTGGCCCAACGGACGTTAGCCATAGTTGGTGTTTCACGAAGTCGAGAGAAATTCGGCAATATGGCTTACAGAGAACTAAGAGCCAAAGGATATAGATTATTTCCAGTCAACCCCAAAGCGGATAGTATTGAGGGTGACCATTGCTACCAAAGCTTAAATGCATTACCCTCAGCGGTGGAAGGTGCGCTGATCATTGTCCCTCCAGCTGAGACAGAACAAGTAGTGCGGGATGCAGCAGCGGCAGGAATTCGTCATGTCTGGATGCAGCAGGGAGCCGAATCAGATGCAGCAATTCGTTTCTGCGAAGATAATGAAATCAGTGTTGTGTATGGCGAGTGCATCTTGATGTTCGCTGAACCGGTGGCTTTTTACCACCTGATGCACCGCTGGGTGTGGAGGCTACTGGGAAAGTTGCCCAAGTGAAAGAAGTGGAAGCCAGTCTGCTGATATTATGGTTTCGTTGTATGGATGCAAATGAATCTGCAATCTCACGAATAGTCTCCCAAGAACTTAAGATTAAAACGATTATTCAGCTCTTTTATGTTTTGCTTCATCTCACTTTCGATATTTTTGAATAAAACTGTCAAATTATCATGTTCGGATAGGGCAAGCAAAAAGCAATCTGAAAATGCAATATTATACCTGGTTTTTATAATCCCAGCGTTCAGACAGAGTTCGTAATCCAGAGGTCTTACTTCTACATGAGGGTGATAATATACAAAATCATAGAGTTTTTTTGCAAGTGCTTCAGATTGGATCGGTGTATGTACTTCTTGATAGACTCTCTCTGCGACATAAAATATTTCAGTCAGCGTTAATGGAGTCAGAATAGCAGTTGCTTCTCCCCTGTTCACGGAATCAACTACTGCTTTTGCCTGAGGATGCAGGGCTCCACGAGTATTAATATATTCTATCCAGACACCAGTGTCTATTGCAATCATTTTATTCCTAAATCATGGAGGAGTCCTTTGATTTTTGCTTCATCGATTTTACGAGAGTTTTTCATGGCTTTATCAACGGCATGGGGTGAGGCGCTAACAAATAATTCCGAAGGCTTGACTTCTGGTTCGGCTACGAGGATTATTTTTTTGTTTTCCTGAAAGATCTTCAACTTGTTTCCTGTTGTTAAACCCAGTATTTCCCTTATTCTTTTGGGGATCACTATCTGCCCTTTGCTAGAAATTGTGACAGTTGTCATTAAAGCATGTAAGACGATAATCTTATTTAAGTCTTACCTATCCAGCGCTTCATTCAGCTTGTCAGGGTAATATTCCTCATTTCCCACAGTACGCAATACTTCTGAGTCTCAGAGTCCCCTATGCACAAGTTTCTCATTCTGACCTTCTGGCCTCCCCCGCATCCACTGAAAGTCTCACTGTCTGCCATCCCATGACAAGACGCACAGGCTCCCTCGTTTGCATCATAATATATTTTCCGGATATGGTATCCCGGTTAACAAGATAACTTAACACCTCACCGCCGTTCTCTGAATAGACCCATATCTCCCTCAGGTTGTCCTGGGGAACGGCGTTATTGACCATGCTGAGTGCAAATCCATTAATGAACTTTTCCGCATCACCCGGATCTTTCAAAGCTTTTGCATAGGTTTGCCTTATCTGGATCCCGATATCCCCCGATCCTGTTATCCTGAGCGCCTTGCCATGGTCTGTATCGATCACCGTGGCCGATGCGCTTCCGCTTACTGCAGGTTTGTGATACATCTCCATGACCTTCCCGTTATCATCCAGAAGGACAGGCACATAAAGCGTCGACTGTCTCGAAGAAACATGTATCGAATTAAAGGTAAAAGGGGGCTGAGAACCCGGGAATTTTTCTTGGTGCATTGGCTTCAGAGAAATACAATCCCATTGCTATCGATGCTCCTGTTATCCCTGTGGCAAGCAATATAAAGAAAAAAGCTGGAAGATAGGTCAGCAGCAGGCTTTCCAGTCCCGCCCCGATGATCTCAAGGGAGGGAACTGTGTGCTCGCCAAAGAAATACAGCCCATAACCCATCGCACTTCCCGAGACGCTGGAAACGGCCAGAAAAGCCATGTTCCTGGGTTTCGGGATGCCAAATAAAGAACCTGCTATCGCAGTCCACATGAATAACGGAAAAAGCGCCCATACGGTAATACCTGATGACGCAAGATATCTCAAGATCCCTTCCATTGCAAGCCCTCCGATAGACCCTGCGACAGCACCTCTTATTGCAGACCTTGTAACCCCTTCATCCCGGCTGAAAACGTATCCGGCATATGCGCCATATATACCAAAACCCGCTGCACCATATACGGTATAGAAAAACGCCTGGGAATCCGAATAAATTCCTGGAGAAAAAATGCCAATCAGGAACGCAAGGAGAATTGCAAAACCAAAGCTCATCATAATGCCCATTGCCCCGTGCATTCCGCAGCTGAAAAGGCTTTTCATATCTATCCTTGTGCTCTGCATACCTACCTCAACCATACTCGTCCATAAACAGACAATCCAGTCATTATATAGCAAATCTATTCTTATATAATCTTGTAATATAGCCCTGATTAAGCTCTTCTTTGCAACTGATCATCATCTTTACACGCCTGATTTTCAGGATTTTATAAGCTGTTCTGGATTCTATCGCCTTTACAAGCATGAAAGACGCCTATCATCTTCGGTCACAACACGGTATACTCTGTATGATGTACGAGGCCTCTATATCCCGATTTCATTATTATTACTCAGACTCTTATGCGTTATGCGCCGAAATATACTTCACAACCACTCCTATCCATTTCCTCCAGATAGCAACCCGGCGCCCAGAGCTGATCTCCGCACCATTCCTTCAAATGAGGAAACTCTTCTTTCAGTCTCCTGCTCGATCTCCCTTCGGTTACTTCAATTTTTCTCCCTCACATCCCTGGCACGGCTCAGTTTCCACAAGCACACAGTTCTTGAAATGCCCTATCACTGGGCAGCCGAAAAACTTATTGATAACGAAGCTGAAAAAGTGGATCTGGTCAAGAAGATGCTCGGTACTGATAACACTTCAGAGGCGCTGCGGTGGTGCATCAGGGCAGCCTGGGCGACTCACGGAGATAAGATAAAGGAAATCGTGGCTGGTTTAAATTTTAACGCAGTTCACACTTACCGGGGGAAGTCGTCCTTTTTAGAAAACGGAGTATCTGTCTGGGTATTATTCAGGGACTCCGCACTGAAAGTGCAAAGCATCGACACAGATGCACCCGATGCCGACGCCGGGAAAGGGGGTAAGGAAGGAAGAAGTTAATTTCAAGAATAAATAAAAAGAAGACTTTCTGAAAAACTGTTTCTATAGCTTTCGATGAGCGAAAGCTTTTATCAGATAACATATAACATTAATGTATGAGTGGGAGCAATAAAATCACTCAATCAATAAGATAAGGAGAGAAAACTATGCCAAAAGTAGTAGTTGTATATCTCAGTACATCAGGTAATACAAAAGCGATGGCAGATGCCATCGTAGAAGGAGCAAAATCAAGGAATGTTGACGCTATGGCTGTGAATTTCCAGGAAACAAGAATAGAGGACATAAAAGATGCGGATGCAATTGCGATTGGTTCTTCGACATTCTATTATAAGATGCTGCCTCCCATGGAAAAATTTATTGAGAGCCTTGAAAAAGCAAACGTTGCAGATAAAGTTGGGGCAGCTTTCGGCTCTTACGGGTGGAGTGGTGAAGCGCCGGTGATGATCGCAGAAAAGATGCGTGAGGTCGGCATGGATGTAATAGATCCGGTATTACGTATTCAATATCAACCTGTTGAAAAAGATCTTGAAGAATGTAAAAGGCTTGGAAAAGATATTGCCATTAAAGTAAAAAAGAAATATACCAAGGCAGAAAGCGAGAAGCGTGGAGATGCACCTCTCATGCAGGAAGTCAAAATGGGTGAAGGAGGTCACTGAGAGAACGATATTACTGTGAGCGGAATAATATACCCCCTTCCCCTTTTCGGCCGAATCTTCATACGATAATAGCAATGACCACTGGTATCCAGTGGCCATCTGTCCTCATCGTGTCTCAACTCTGCGACGATTTAATGTCCGCAGACTTGTCGCCGTAAGTATCAATTGACATACATTTCTACCACATCTGATATGGTTATAAATGCATGAAAACCACGGCAACGTGTTACTGGACACCACACCAAAACTTCCAGCTCGGCGCCCAGAGGTATGAATGCGTGTTTACACACATGATTTCCCAGGGAACTCAAAAGCCAGCTAAAAAAAATAATTATGCATTATGTGCCGATAGATGCCTCCCCAGAATATCCACTCGTTTCCGACCGCGCCATGCTGACAATCATTTCCTTCAGTCGCTTGATTTTCAATTGTATCTCATTAATTTCTTTCATCTTTTGTTTTTCGAAATTACCGATTATCTCTTCAAAATCCTTTTTGAGTGAGTATACCTTAAAGGGTCTGCCTTTTCCTGGTTTCTTTTCTTCCCGTTCGCTTATCCAATCTCGTTCTTTTAAGTCTCTCATAGCGATGCTTACTTCAGGCTGGTGTAATCCTGTTACTCTCTCAAGATCCACTGATGTAGCCTCTTTCAAATTTCGAAGATAACTCAACGTCTTTGCGATAGGTCTGCTCAAGCCCAGAGAATTAAGTACATCTGTTATTTCTTCGTCTGTTTCATCAAACTGTTTTCTAACTGTAGATTTCATAATGACTCCCGATATATATTCTGCAATGCTATTATTTAGATTTTTCTATAAAGAACTATTGAAAAAAAAACTACGTGTAATGTCCAGGAAGGCAGTTTTCAGTATTTTCAATCCATTTCAGCCCATTACGGAGCCGTTTTTCCCTTCACATCCGTCAAAATAATTCCATATCTATTACATAAATCAGGCGGAGCTGGGGTTCTATATGTTCTATGTCCTTACTGTATCCTCGCTCCCGCACTGAGGGCACGGTATCGGGATGAAGTTGGGGTCAGCCTCGAATTCAAAACCGCAGACACTGCATCTGAAGAAGACAGACGACTGGTTCACTTCTTCCATGACATCATATATTATCATGGCTTAAAATAAATTTTTCGTCGTCCAAAAAAAGAACTGGTTTTGTGATGATCCCGTCAAGATGGATCCCTGCGATCACGTCCCCTCCGATACAGCTGTTGTCCCCGATGGCGATATGCACGGTGCCCCCAACCTTCTCGTCCTCAAGCACATTGCCAATGAGCTGCAGGCGCGATATAAAGCTCACCTGCAGGAAGGTTCGAGCTCGATCCTGGTTCCTGGCAAAGCCCTGTATCCATCCTCCATTCGCATCCATCCAGGTCAAATACGATATCAGTATTCGATTCAGTGACAACCCTGACCTTGCGGACTCCTTCAAGCCTTTTCATCAATCTAATCGCAATATCATGTATATCCCCACAATCCGCAGTGATTCCGCCTTTTTCCATCATCTCTTCTGTGATCCCGGGCATGGAAGCGATCCTTGCACCTGCGCGGCATGCATTGATCCTTGCCTGTGTATGTGTGAGCGAGAACGTTGTGGGTGCAATTACAACATCAGCCCTCTTCATCGCCTCTGCGATCGCATCTGGCAGTTCTTCCCCATGGTGATTTCGCGGAAGCATGGTCAGGATCATTACATCGCACCCGATGTCTCTTGCGGCTTCAAACAGGCTGCTGCTTATGGTTTGCGGAGTCCGGGTATCCACTACTATGAGCACGCTTTCACCTGGTTCAACACCGAAGCATTCCATCACTTTCTTTGCGCCTTCAATCATAGGTCAAACGTTTCTCGGATCCTTTATCTCGCCATAAAGCGCGCTTGCAGCCGCAGTCGCCGGAGATGAGAGGTATACGAAAGCATCAGGGCTTCCCTGTCTGCCCTTGAAATTGCGGTTCGATGTGGAAAGACCCACTTCGCCTTTGCCCAGGAGCCCGAACGATCCTCCCATGCACGGTCCGCAGCATGGTGATTCCACAAGTGCCCCGGCTTCGAGGAACTTCTCGATATATCCTGCCCGAAGCGCCTTCATGTACTCGGTATGCGAGGCAGGGATGATCAGCAGGCGCACACCTTTTGCCACTTTTTCTCCATCCATTATCTCTGCCACGACCTCCAGGTCCTCAAACCTGCCGTTTGTACACGAGCCCACGAACACCTGGTTTATCTTCGTCCCTTCCACTTCTTCCACAGGTTTTACATTGTCCACATTGTGCGGGCATGCCACCTGGGGCGAAAGGTCAGAAACATCATAACTCTTTATCTTCGAGAATCCCGCATCCTCATCGCTTTTCCAGTGCTGATCCAGTCTGAAATCAGATATCCTTTCTTTTAGATATTCTTCCGTGGCAGCGTCAGCCTCCACGATCCCAGCCTTTCCTCCCATCTCTATTGCCATGTTGCACATGGTCATCCTGCCCGGGATGTCCATGTCCCTGATCGTTGAGCCGCAGAATTCGCAAGCCATATACCTTGCTCCTTCAACACCAGCATCGCCGATGACGCGGAGGATCAAGTCCTTGGGATATACGCGCCCTGGAAGCTTTCCCTCGATGTTGAATCTGAAGGTCTCAGGTACCCTGAACCAGAGCTTCCCTGTCGCGAACACAAAAGCCATATCAGTGCTGCCTATCCCTGTTGAAAAAGCGCCGAGTGCACCGTATGTGCAGGTATGCGAGTCCGAGCCCACGACAAGGTCGCCGGGTTTTACATGTCCTTTCTCTGGCATAACCTGATGGCATATTCCCTCAAATACATCGTAATTCAGGATCCCCTGCTCGCTTGCGAACTCGCGCAAAAGAATATGATTCGCGGCAGCGTTCAGCGAATCCGCAGGTACCTGATGATCAAAAAGAATGATGACTTTATCAGGATCCCAGACCTTCTGTCTCTTTTTACCTTTCATAATCTCCCTGAACCCTTCAACTGCCAGAGGTCCTGTGATATCATGGGTCATGGCGCAGTCTATATTTGCGAGAACAAAGTCCCCTGCTTTCACATTTTTACCTGCGGCTTTTGTGAATATCTTTTCTGAAAGCGTTTGAGCCATGAGCCTTCTTTGATAGCATGAAATTATTTAATTCTTTGGTGTTAAATTAAAGCCGAACCTGCGATCAGGCTTCCTGCAACATACCCCAGGATCACGCCTCCGTTGAGGAACGGCAGTCCTGCCTGAGGTTTTCCTTTTATTACGAACCCTGTGAGCACAGCAAATCCAGCAAATGTGCCGACTATGGCTCCTATTGCCGGGATATTCACTGCCCCGATGAGCGGGAAGGAAAACGCAGGGGCATTCACAAAATAATTCGCTGATACGACCAGGAGCGTGGGTATGACCGCATCGCCGAGCCCCATAAAGAAGGCTTCCCGCTCTGCTTTATCGAATTTCTCGGAGAGGAAAGAATACTTCAGGTGCCTCGGGATCACAAAGAGGATTGGAAGCCTGAGGTCCATTACGCCTTCTGCCAGGGCTACCATGTGCTTTGTTTTGTATACAGCAATGTAATCATAAACTGCAAGCAGAACAAGTAATATCAAGGTCGGGAAAATCGCGAGGGATATGCCGAACATCGAGCTTGCACCTCCTGCGATTATTACACCTGTGATATCAATGATGTACCATTCAGGGAATTTATACAGTACAATGGTCAGACCTATCGAGAGCAGCAGGGTTAAGATGAGATTCAGCATCGGGGGCAGAACAATGGAAAAAAGCGCGAAGAAAACGAAATACAGAGTTGAAGCCACGGTCAGAAGAATGAACGCCTTTATTATCCATTTTTTATTCATCCTCACAACAAGGAATATGAAAGCTGTAAAAACAAGGATGATGGCGATCCATAATACGACATTACCTGTATCTTCAGGATTGGAAAATGCCTTGATATCATTGGCTTCAAATGGCTTGCTCAAAGAAACGGCAATCAACTGAACAATAAGCAGCAGGAGTGCCATACCTATGAAAGGCGAATAGTTTTTTAGGTTCAATCAAATCTCCGCTTATAGTATTGCAGCATATCTTTAAACGTTTGCCCCAGGATTGATATGGCTCATTTGCTCCATCTGCGTGTGCTTGGGAATGCTTTCGATCGTACAGATCATGCCGTTGAAAGTCCCTTCTTTGATCCTGGGTATCAGCCATCCTGAGAGATAGTTCAGGCCTTCCTTTGCAATAAAAGGGACGCCTGCATAATAAAATGGCTGCCTGGTTTCCTTTGCTTTCAGATAATAGGGTTTCAAAGGCTCCTGGAAATCTTTTAGAACATGAACCCCGGTGATCCTGGCAGGTGCCATCCCGTTAATCGCTCCCATGCTCTTATTTGCATATATTATGACATCGTCCTTATCTGTCACCCAGACGCCTGTGACAATGCCTTCCAGCACGCTTTCATAGAATTCCCTGCTCTCCTTTAATTTCTTCTCGGTTTCATGCTTGTACAGCGCAATCTCGATATTGACCTGCAGCTCTCTTTCCTTGAACGGCTTGATGATATACCCGAACGGTTCTGTTATCTTTGCCCTCTCCATGATGTTTTCATCACCATATGCAGTGAGGTACACCACAGGAATATCGAGATCAGAATGTATCCTGCCTGCAGCTTCGATACCGTCCATTTCACCCTGGAGCATGATATCCATCAGTACCAGATCAGGTTTATCCTCTTTTGCCTTCTTTACCGCCACCTCGCCATAAGAAACCATTGAAACAACCCTGTATCCTAATTTCTCCAGGCTCATCCGTATATCCTCTGCAACAATACTTTCATCTTCAACAACCATTATTTTTTTATTTGCCATCATTTCACGTCTCTGAATTTGATCTGAAACTCGGTCCCTTTACTTCGATTCAAGGCAATCTCGCCGTGGAGCTGGGACTCAGCAAGTATTATGATAAGCCGCATGCCCCATGAATCAGTGGATCTGAAATCCAGGTCTTTTGGGATCCCTACACCATTATCACCCACAATCAGTTCCAATGCATCACCCTCACCAGACCTCAGGATTATATTGATCTCACCAGACCTGCCGTCAGGAAATGCGTATTTCAGCGAGTTGCTCACAAGTTCATTTATTATCAATCCGCATGGTATGGCTGAACTGATCCCGAGGGGAACATTTTCTACATCAATCTTTAATGCAATCTTATTTACATTTGCTCCATATGACTGGGCAAGACCGTATACCAGATCCCTGATATAATCCTTTATGTCTATCCTTGTCAGGTCCCTGGATTGATAGAGCTTTTCGTGGATAAGAGACATGGATACTATCCTGTTCTGGCTCTCTCTGTACATGTCGCCGTATTTTTTATCCTTGATATACGCAGATTGAAGCCGCAAAAGGCTTGAGATGATCTGCATATTGTTCTTTACCCTGTGGTGGATCTCACGCAGCAAAATTTCTTTTTCTTTGAGCGATGCTTTAATCTGCTCATCAGCATGCTTGCGTTCTGTGATGTCCCTGAATATGCCAGATAAGCCGATCACATCGTTGTTCCCATCCCTGAGTGGAGAGATGGTCATGCTTACATCTATCCTGGCACTGTCCTTTCGCATAAGCACGGTCTCTATGCCTGTAATAACACCTCCTGATATTGCATTCCGCACGATCTGCTCATTCTCGGATTGAAGTTTCTGATCAAGTGCAAGAGGCAGGAATTTCTTTCCCAAAATCTCCTTTTCAGTATATCCAAAAATCCTCTCTGCGCTCTTATTCCATGCTTTGACTCTATCTTCCAGGTCTGTTATTATGATCGCATCGCTGGCATTATCGAACAGATTCCGGTACCTTTCTTCGGCTTCATGAATGCGCTTTTCACCTGTCTCGACAAGCTTTTTATAAGGGATCTCGATAGAAGACTTGAATATGCCAAGATACAGGAAGTAGAACCCTGCAGCTCTGAGAAGGTGCCCTGAATAATCGAAAAAAAGATAGACCACGTTGCTTGAAACGATGAGCGTGAAGCCGTATATCAGGCACATCAGGTTCTTCTGTCCTGTTTTTTGCAGCCGTTTCAAATATACATAATTCGCATACAGGAGAATTATTGAAGAGCCAAGCAGCAGAAGCACCTTTTCTGGGGTCGGGCTGCCGTCGGGATTTCTGAGTAATGGGATGTACTCTGAGTAGATCCCTGCTATGAGTGATACAAAAGACAGGAAGATCACCGAGATCGAGGCAAAAAGGACAGGATTCTTTCTCAGCCACGTGAGCGTACCATTATAGACATATGCGCTTGCAAGGAATAAGACCGCTGAAAGCAGTCTTGCTTCAGCCCAGAAGATCTCTGATTTATGGGCTGAGTTCTTCGATATGAAATCAGGCATGAAAGGGTATGAAAGAATATGGTACATGTCAATGAGCCCGACAATTAAGAGCGCCCAGCCCAGAAAAAGAGAATGTTCGTCCCTGCTTGTTTTATAAACAAACCAGGTCATTATGAAGATCGAAAAAGAAAGCACAAGAGGCAGAATCTCTGTTGAGATCTGGAAATAGTCTCGCAGTAATGCATGACCGACTTTGAATGATTCAAGGAAATAGCCTATCAGGAAAATTGAAACAACGATCGTGAGCAGCATTGAAATGTGATTTGTTTTGGCCATCAATTCCTCAGTTCATAATTCATATGATTATAATGATACTTATAATTTATTAACAGAACAGAACATGTGCCAGGTAACAAACTATTTCTTTTACCTTTCATTATATAGAGCGGATGATAATCGGAACTCTTGGACCTGAAGGATCTTTCTCAGAAAAAGCAGCAAGAGAGTGGAATGAGAAAGCAGAGCTTCGATATTACGTTGATATCGCTGAAACCGTGGAAGGGCTCATGTGCGGGGAGGTGGATTACAGCATCGTACCAATCGAAAACTCGATCGAGGGATCAATTGCGCTCACCCTTGACCTTCTTATGGAATGCCAGCTCAAAATCACAGGAGAGATAATAGTCCAGATCAATCACCATCTTCTCTCGAAAGGGAATCCTGAGGACATCAAAATCATAATGTCAATTCCGCAGGCATTATCTCAATGCAGGAAGTTCATCAAAAAGAATTTCAGGAATATCGAGTTGCGCTCTGCATTGAGCACATCGCAGGCAGCAAAACTCGCATCAGAATCGAAAGAGATCGCAGCCATAGCATCCAGGGAATCAGCACAGAGGTATGGACTGCAGATCCTGGCAGAGAATATACAGGATGTGAATGAGAATTATACCAGGTTCATCGTGATAGGCAAAAATACACCTCCTGCCACGGGCAAAGATAAAACTTCAATAATAATATATCTTGAGAAGAATAGACCCGGCGCCCTCTTTGAGATCCTTGGGTATTTTGCGAATAATGGAATAGATCTGACAAAGATCGAATCGCGTCCCACGAAGAAATCACTCGGAGATTACCTTTTCTATATAGATATGGGGGGACATATGGAAGACAGGGTCATAAAAGATACGCTGGATAAAGTGCAGGGCAAAGTTGGGATGCTCAAGATCCTGGGCTCGTACCCATATGCTCGATGAAAAGTTTTATCTCGTTTAGAATCCATAATTGAGAAGCATCTCAAGAGTGAGTGGTCTATGGATATACTATCGCTGAAAAAGCTTGCACTTCTGGGGGCGCATCAGAAACCTCTGGAATTATCATGCTCTGAGTTTGCCTCCCACATAGATGCAAGCCCTCAGACAGCTGCAAGAAAACTGAAAAGCCTTGAAGATGGAAAGCTCATCATGCGGCAGATCCTGCACGACGGGCAATTGATCAGCATAACAAAGAATGGCGTCATGGAATTGCAGAGGGAGTTCAATGATTATAAGGCGATATTTTCAGGGAACGGGCATAAGAGATTTCTTACAGGCAGAGTGATCACAGGGCTTGGAGAGGGGCAGTACTACATCTCACTTGAAGGGTACAGGATTCAGTTCCGCGAAAAACTGGGATTTGAACCTTACCCTGGAACGTTGAACATAAAGCTTGACGATCAAAGCACTGAATTACGAAAAGGAATAAGAGCAAATGTCAGGATATCGGGTTTCACAAATGAGAGCAGGACTTTTGGCAGCGGCTCATGTTTCAATGTCAGTATCTCAAATATCAGCGGAGCAGTGATAGTTCCCGAGCGCACACATTATCCAGAGGACATAATCGAGGTCATAGCACCGGTCAATCTGAGAGAGTATCTGAATCTGAAGGATGGTAGCATTGTTCAGGTGGAGGTTATAAAATGATTCTTGAAAAAGCAATTGAAGCAATCCGCAATGGCAGAATGATTCTGCTTTTTGATGCCGAGGACAGGGAAGGTGAGACCGATCTTGTCATACCTGCGCTTTCCGCCACACCAAAGGATATCGCACGCATGAGATGTGACGGCGGGGGTCTCATATGCGTTGCGATCCATGACAGAGCCGCTGAAAGGCTTGGACTGCCTTTCATGTCAGAGCTCATGAGAAGTGTTTCTATGAACGGGCATAAAAACCTGCGTTCGATCATTGAAAGGAAAGGGGATATACCTTATGACTCGCGTTCCTCTTTCTCGCTGTGGGTGAACCACAGGGACACGTTCACGGGGATTACAGACAACGACAGGGCGCTTACGATCAATAGAATTGGCGAGGCAGTGCTGAGGGTTTTGAACGGGGAAAAGCTTGACTTCGGGAGCGAGTTCCGCTCTCCAGGACATGTTGCGCTGCTGCGTGCGGCTTCAGGTCTTCTGGATGAGAGGCGGGGGCAGACAGAGCTTTCGATACAGCTTGCGCTCATGGCAGGTATAACACCTTCGATGGTGGTATGCGAGATGCTTGATGGAAATACCGGAAAGGCTCTTTCAAAAGAAGATGCAAGAACGTATTCCCTTGTTCACAGCATGCCATTCGTTGAAGGGAAAAACATCCTGGAATCGTGTTCTCATAGCGACAGCTGTTGATTTTAATCTTTTCAGGGGATCACCTCCACTCACCTTTGACAGGTTTTATTTGCTCAGTTCTTTCAGGCGCTTGATGCTCGCCATCATGGCCTGGGATTCCTTTCTTTTCTGGTTTTCAAGGTATTCGATAATAGAATCGATGCTGGTCTTGAGTTGATAGATCTTGTAAGGTCTCCCTTTCCCTGGTTTCTTCTCCTCCCTTTCTCCTATCCACCCGAGTTCTTCCAGTTCACGCATGGCGATACTGACCTCGGGTTGCCTCAGATCAGAGCCCATTTCAAGGTCTCTGGAAGTAACTTCTTTGACATTTTTCAGATAGGTGAGTACTTTTGCGACGTTCCTTTTTAAGCCCAGTTCTATGAGAGTGTCGGCGAATTCTTCGTCGGATTTGTCAAGAACATTGACTGAAAGACTTTTCATAATATTTCACCCTTATTTTTAAATGTATTCTTGGAATATAAATCTTACGTTTTAATATAAACATTATAAGAAAAGTCATTATAATCATTATGTATATATAAAGATGCTTGCAGAGCTATCCTGGTCATCTTTTTGATTAAATTGGTTACAATTTATAATATGGAGCTTCAGATATCATCCCTGTCTCAGTGGAGTAAATAAAAGTCTAAAATTTAAACAATTTTATTTTTTATATTTAAAAACAGTTGAATCAAAACGCATATATCTTTGGTTTTCCTTTATGGACAGGGATTTACATGGAGCTATTAATCTATTTCAATGGAAAATTTGTGCCAAAAAACGAAGCAAGGACATCAATTTACGATCATGGTTTTCTGTACGGCGATGGTGTTTTTGAAGGTATCAGGGCATACGATGGCAGAGTGTTCAGGCTGGATGAGCATCTTGACAGGATGTACGATTCTGCAAAAGCGATAGACCTGAAGATCCCGCTTTCGAAAGAAGAAATGAAGAAAGCAATAGTGGAGACGCTGAAGAAGAACAACCTGAAGGATGCCTATATCCGCCCCATAGTCTCACGCGGGGATGGTGACCTGGGTCTTGATCCAAGGAAGTGTCCTGTGCCCAATATTTTCATAATCACACAGGAATGGGGGGCGATGTACGGCGACCTGTATGAAAAAGGACTCACCGCTGTCACAGTAGGTATCAGAAGAAATGCGCCTGAAGCGCTGCCGCCGAACATCAAATCCCTGAACTATCTTAACAACATCCTTGCAAAGATAGAGGCGAACGTGAAAGGCGGAGATGAGGCGATAATGATAGATGTGCACGGCAATATCTCTGAAGGCTCGGGTGACAATATCTTCGTGGTCAAGAACCACAGGATCTTCACTCCCCCCGCCATGAACAACCTGCGGGGAATAACGAGGGCTGCTGCCATAGAACTTGCTTTAAAGGAAGGGATTGAAGTGTCTGAGGTGAATCTCGGGTTTTTCGATATATACACTGCTGATGAGGTCTTTGTTACAGGCACTGCTGCCGAGATCGCGCCCGTGACGAAAATAGACGGGCGCATGATAGGCGATGGAAAACCGGGGAAGATCTCAAGGAAGCTGATGTCTGCCTTCAAAGAGCTGACCAGGATTGAAGGGACGCCCATTGTATAGGATCAATGGAAGATCAAGCAGGATATTGAGACAGGAATTCCCGCATCTCAGGGATCGGTGCGAGGGTCATCTCCTTGCCCCTGGCTTCTGCCATGGGCCGGGGGTTGTGGAGAAGTATATTTCCTCACAGAACTGCTCTGCCGGCGAGAAAGCCTCATAAGCAAAAAAACGCCATCAAGCTATGTACCTTCAAGTGCGGGGTATAGGTGACTGAAAACGATGGGTATTTTGGGCATCCTTTGGGATATATTGAACTGCATAGCAATTGTATATCTTGGCTGTCATAATACAACATATGTTTAAACATATATTTAGATATTCCTGTACCCTATTTATCAATAATTTCAAAAAAAAAGTTCTTAAAATATAATAATAGGTACTGCGATAGGTATAAATACAGGTACATCATGAATAACGATTACAATCGTCAGGAGGTATGTTGTTAAAAGGAAAAGGAAGGATCATAGCTGTACCCCCGTCGAGCAGTTTTAAAGTGCTCATTGAAGCAAGGGTAGTAAATGATTCTCAGTTCCCTTTGCCGCTTGAAAAAGGGATTGAAATCGATGTCAGGATTGAAAATGATAAAATCATATTGACAAAAATGATGCAAATATGAAGATTATGTTATAATTAAAAAAACCGGAGGTGAAAAAAATGGTTGGATTGGAAAGCTCTATGGATAATGCAGAAAAAGCACAGAAAGTTAAAGTTGGAAAAGAAGACTCTGAAGAGAAAAAGAGACAAAAAGAGTTCTATGCAAAATTGAGAGCACGCACAGCAGAACAGCCAACAGGCGCACAATATAAATGATCTTGAAAGTCATTTATAGAGGCGCATGCTTTGCGGACAAAAAACGTGAGGAAGGGCGGCACAAAAAAACGATCAACCGGATGCCGTCCTTTCCATATTTTGCTAATATCAATAAATTTCTCTATTCCTGATCAGACTGCGAGATCGTTTTCAATCTATTTACCCCATCGATTCCCCGGATTATCTCCACGACTTTCTCTGGAACGAACTGCTCCCATTTTTCCCCTTTCAGCATCATCCGCCTTATCTCTGTGCCTGAGTAGCTGTTCCGCTTGAACAGTGGCGATTGCTTGACCTCGATTCCAGCCTCTCTGAGCAGTTCTATCACAAGCGGATTATTGGTGTAAGCGATCTCAAAAGGCGGTACCATGGATTTCAGATGCGAGACCCATAACGAGTTGCGCTGGATGTCCTCTATCGGTATCACGTAGCATTTGATATCGCATTCCTCAAGCGCTCTCGATACCATCAACACCCTCTCCCCGGCTGTAAAGGGATTCTCGATCTCATGGCTCTTCTGTGCGCTCCCAATACAGATTATTATTTCATCCACTTCTCTGACGATCTTTTTTAAGACCTGATGATGTCCGAGGTGGTATGGCTGGAATCGCCCCAGATAGAGTCCGCGACGCATATTATTCTTTTTTCTTGACTGGCTTTTCAGCCTTTTCCGTTTTTTCAACTTTTTCTATTTCAGGAGGAGGGATCTTCTCGATCCTCTCTTTACCCCATGGTCTGATGGGTGAATCCCGGCTCCAGATCTCTTTCAGAAACCCGCGCCAGTCCCATTTGTTGTGCCTGTGTTTCTGATCAGTAAGCTTTTTGAGGATATCCATGTTTATGGGTTTATCAGAATACTCAATGTCACTGACCATGTTGAGATACTTCTCCCCCTTTTCTGTCCTCACGAATATGGTGCTCCATCCATCATCCGATCCCACAGATCCTACTGATATGTCTGCATAATAAGAGGTATAGTCGCAGCAGAAATGGCATCCTTTCCTTGCCATCGGAGCAACGTCCTTTATTGGCACTTCCTTTGTCTCTTTCGTTGTTTCAACCGTGAATTTCCCTTTATGGAAGTTCATCTTGACCGCATCCCTTACATCCACACCCATGACTTTCGGGATAATCTCGCTGAACATGATCTCTTCAGAAAAACTTTCCATGCATATAAGACCGATTATGAGCTCTATCCTGTCGAAATTCTCCCTGAACAGATGCGCTCCATGAACCTGGCACGGGACTCCTACCAGAGCGACTTTCTTATATTTCGTCAGGGCATTTTTGACAGGTTCGATGTACGCTCTGGATATATCTACCATAGAGCCATCGTACAGGATGAGCGGCGATTCCGCACTATCTATGTACGCACGGTGGATATCCCTCACCGTAGCCACGACAGGCTGATACGTATATTTCGTCCCGCTGGCTTTGACCACATCCTCGGGCTTGGTAAAGGTCATGATTTTTGTAGACCATCTATCATTCCTTACGATACCGATGGCGCAATCTATTTCACCCTGCTCAAGAAGCGACTTCAATATCTGCGATACAGCAGCACCATCCTGACCATGAAGCCTTTTGCTTTTCCCGGCTTTCATGGACTTTACATTATTGAACTCATCCACAGGGAAACCGTCAAGGATCGGACAGACTCGCTCGCACGCATAACACTGTACACAGGGATTTATTTCGGTTTTCAGAGGATCTACTCCCTGGAAAAGAACCTCAGTTTTCAATTCCATTTTCCTGTAATTATTCTTTTCCTTTAAGACATCAACTTCATCACGCTGCACCACAGGTGCGTTGACCGGGCAGATAGCTTCGCATGTGCCGCAGGAACTGCAGTAGTTGTATTCTCCCACATCCGCGATCTTGGGAAGCCCCACGTTCCGGGCATGCATGGCGCCCAACCCTGTAAGCACCTGATGCTGATCTGTCTTGGGTATGCCTTTCGATATCGGGATCTCAGCAATGGAAACTTCACTGTCCGGTTTTGTCAGCACTTTACTTTCCTCCGATTATTTCTTTTCCTATGAGTTTTATCGCTGCTTCCTTATCAGGACCTATAGGAGAACCGGCAACGATCTGCGTGACGCCGATCTTCTTCAATGCCTCCACTTTTGCCTTGCAGTCTGCAGGGGTTCCGCATATCGAGAATGCATCGATCATCTTGTCTGTGACAAGGGTGTTCAATCCAGCAAAGTCACCTTTGGCTATGGCCTCTCCGATCGTTTTCTTTGCGCCCACTTCAATGGCGTGTCTTTCAAGAACCGTATCTGGAGATCCTGCCACGATGAAAGCGACGACTACCTTGGCTGCACCTTTCGCCTTCTCGGCATCCTTATGGATGGAGAAGCAGGCATATGCACCAACATCCACGCTCCTGGGGTCTCTGCCAGCTGCTTTTGCACCAGCGGTTATCTGTTTGATCGCAAATTCAAAGTCCTTTGGATGGGAGGCGTTGATCAGAACACCGTCTGCTACCTTACCCGCAAGCTCAAGCATCTTTGGTCCCTGAGCACCCAGGTATATCGGGATGTTCCCTGTCTTGAATGCCAGCTTTGCACCGCCGATCTTGACCCTTTTCCCCTCCTGAGAGACCTTTTTCCCCGCAAAGAACTGCCTGATCGCTGATATGCTCTCGCTGATCGTGGTCATGGGTTCCACCCACTCTATGCCCATGGCATCAAAAGTGGCTTTATCACCAGGACCGATACCCAGGACTGCTCTTCCTCCCGAGATCTCATTGATCGCGCCAATGCTCTGAGCTGTGATCGCAACGTTCCTTGTATAAGGATTTGTCACCCCAGTCCCTAATTTAATCCTGTTGGTGTTCAGTGCCAGTACAGCAAGCGTTGTATACACATCCCTGTTGTTATAGTGGTCTGTTATCCATACATTATCGAACCCGTTCTCTTCAGCAAGCTTTGTGTAGTATGCAAGCTTGAGAACCGGGTCAGCCGGTACAAATTCGATACCAAACATATATATTATCCTCCATTTCAAAAGTCAATCGTCTTTTCTTATTTAAAAGCATATTGGTTTTGTTCTGCGTGAAACCTATGTACCAGAGTACTGCTCTGCCATCATTAGCGATAGCCTGATCTGCCCGTTCGCATCTTCAGTCACGATATCCCCGTGTCCTGGGTACATGACGCTCACATCCAGCATTGATAGCTTTCTGAGAGATTCGATCAATTTGAGCGCACTTCCTCCATAGAAGTCCGTGCGTCCGAATCCTCCTTCCTGGAACACTGTATCACCCGTAAAAAGGAGTCTGGATTCAGGATTGTAGAGACTGATGCCCCCTGGAGTATGCCCGGGTGTATGGATGACCTGGAGTCCTCCAATGACCTCACCTCCTTTCAGGAGGATATCTGGATCAATCACAGGCGCCTGACTTCCAAAGAACTCTGCCACGCTGGCATGCGGGTTGTTGAGAAGCCGGGCGTCTTCCATGTGAATTGCGATCTTTGCTCCAAATTCCGAAGCCACTTCCTTTGCTCCTCCGGAATGATCAAAATGGCAGTGTGTGAGGATAATGGTCTCAAGATCCGACGAAAGATGGTTTTCAAGCTGGGCGATTATGGACGTTGAATCAATCCCGACATCAATGAGCATCTTCCCATCCACCAGGTAGGCATTCGCATCATAAAAGGAATTTTTCAGTTTGATGACATGCATGTGAACCCCTATATTATAAAGAGATTTAAAAGTATGCAAAATAATGTGATAGCATAAATATGTACACCAAGGATTATCCTGCAAAGGAGTTAACTGATTCGGTACCGCTTGAAATGACATATTCGGTCGCGGTCGAGGATACTATCGATCTTTTCGTTAACAGGATCCACATGGCTGCGATACTTGCCACGCCGGAGATGCTAAAAGAGCTTGCCTTCGGCTATCTCATATGCGAAGGGGTGGTGAAAAACAAGGATGAGATCAGGGATTTCATGATGGAAGGGAAAAAGATATACATCGAAATAGAAACAACCGGGGACTTTGAGCTGTGGCGCGAACTTCGCTCCTCAGGATGTGTGGGAGTCAGGTGGGACGAGACCGAAGCTATCTCGGTGAGGTCTGATACTGTATTCAGCAGGGAGGCGATCAAAAGGAGTATCGGGTCTCTGGAATCGGAAATTTACAGAAAAACGCATGGTACCCATGCGGCATGCCTTGTAGATACGGAGGGCGAATGTGTAATAAAAGCGGTTGATGTCGGAAGGCATAATGCTTTTGATAAAGTTGTTGGAAAAGCCTGCCTTGAAGGTATGGATCTTGGCAGACATTTTCTTTTCTCTACAGGAAGGCAGTCCGCAGGCATGGTACTGAAAGCAGCGCGGGCAGGCGTACCGCTTGTTGCTACAAAGACCGCGCCTCTGAACACGGGTATCGAGGCTGCCCAGCGAACCGGCATCTGCCTTCTGGGCTTCGTATCTCGCGACAGGATCTCAGTCTTCACACACCCTGAGAGGCTTTCATGATCCCGCCCATGATCTGCATCGTCGGGAAAATCAAGACCAGCAGGGTGAGGTTGATGGAAGGACTGATCAGGGAACTCAGGACAAGAGGCTTCAGGGTCGGTGTATTGAAACATCATAAACACGGTGATTTTGAAATAGACATAGAAGGCAAAGACTCCTGGAAATACACAAAAGCAGGGGCTGATACCGTGGCGATATCTTCGCCACTCAAATTCGCGGTCATTAAAAACGTAAAAGGGGAGATCAACATCGACGAGATACTGGAAACATGCTTTCAGGACATGGACATCGTGCTCGCTGACGGCTTCGCGCTCTCTGATAAGCCGCGCATAATAATCGTCGAGTCTGAGGAAGACAGAGTCATCTTTGAAATGGGACGCGATGTTGTTGCTGTTGCTGGCAGACAGGACATGAACGATCCTGCAGGGATCGCGGAAAGAATTTTAGAGTTTTCAGGGATCTGAGAAACTTTTAATTAACAGGCAGTCTCATCTTTAATCTATGAGCGAGGCACTCAGAACAGATCTATATCAGCTTACCATGATGCAGGCATACTGGAAGTCAGGGCACAATCCTGAAGCCACATTCGATTATTTCGTAAGGAAAATACCTGCAGGCTCATACCTTGTCACAGCAGGATTGACCTTTGTCCTGGACTATATCGAGAAGCTTCATTTTGAGGATGATGATCTTGAATACCTGGAAACCCAGGGCTTTGATGAAAGATTCCTTGATGTCCTGAGAGGTTTCAGGTTCGCAGGTGATATACTTGCAATGCCTGAAGGAAGCATAGCCTTTCCTCTGGAGCCGATAATCAGGGTGACTGCGCCCATTATGGAAGCCCAGCTTGTCGAGACATTTATTTTGAACAAAATGAATTTTTCAACCCTCATAGCCACCAAAGCAGCCAGGGTCGTGCATGCTGCAAGAGGCAGGGGGATTGCTGAATTCGGTCTGCGCAGAGCGCAGGGAGATGGGCATCTTGAGGCAACGCGCGCAACATATATAGGGGGGTGCGACTCCACTTCGAATGTACTTGCTGGTAAGAACCTTGGAATACCTGTATCAGGTACCATGGCGCATTCTTTTGTGACGAGCTTTGACCACGAGATAGACTCATTCCGCGCCTATGCAGAGGCTTTTCCGAAAAAATGCTTCCTGCTCATAGATACCTATGACAGCATAGAAGGCGCGAAAAAAGCTGCCATCGTTGGAAAGGAGCTTGAAAAGAAAGGCGAAAGGCTGCTTGGTGTGAGGCTTGATAGCGGGGATCTGGCAGAACTTTCAATACAGGTCAGAAAAATACTTGATAAGGCAGAGCTGGATTATGTCAGGATAGTTGCAAGCGGGGACCTGAATGAATTGAAAATAGATAAACTCATGAGCAGAGGAGCAGAGATAGACCTTTTCGGTGTTGGAACTGAACTTGTGACAGGCAGACCCTCGCCTGCACTTGACGGGATCTACAAACTCTCTGACGTGGTAGAACACGGCAGGCATATTCCAAAGATGAAGCTTTCTGAGGAGACAGTGAAAGCCACGCTTCCAGGTAAAAAATTAGTGTGGAGGGTGGTTGAAAAAAATGAATTTATAAAAGATATCATCTCACTTGAGAATGAAAGCCCGGACAATGCAGTTCCTTTGCTTGAGATGGCTATTAAAAATGGGAAAGTGGTCTGCGATATCCCCTCGCTTGACGAGATCAAACAGAGAGTCAGAGGGAACCTCTCGAGATTGCCTGAGAAATACAGGAAACTTGAAGATGCACCTGTTTATCCGGTTGAATTCAGCCCTGGATTGATAGAACTCAGAGAAAAAATCGTTGACAGGATAAGGAAAGAAGAACTGAGACTCAAATAGCAATATGGCAAAAATAATAGAGAAAAAAGACCTGAGAAACAGGGATCAGGTATTCAATGATAGAGCCCATGCAGGAAGAATTCTTGCAGCGATGCTCATGCCATACAGGGAAACCTTTTCAAATCCCATTGTTCTTGCCATACCTTCTGGCGGCGTACCAGTGGGCAAGGTGATCTCAGAGACACTTGATATGCCATTTGACCTTGTGATCGTGAGAAAGATCCCGATCCCGTACAACACAGAAGCGGGTTTTGGCTCTGTGAGCTGGGACGGTGAGGTGGAACTTAACAATAAACTCCTGTCCAGGCTTCAATTGTCAGATAGCGAGATCGAGTCCGCGGTCGCAGAGGTCAGGCGCGAGCTGAAGAGAAGGATGGAACGATTCAGGGGCAGTAAGCCATTTCCCGTGTTAAAAGGCAGGACAGTGATAGCAGCGGACGATGGACTTGCCTCAGGTTACACCATGCTTTCAGCAGCCGGATCAATTAAAAAATATTCACCTGCCAGGATCATAATCGCTGTTCCCACTGCTTCAATAAGTGCGGTCGAGCTTCTCAGCCCTCATGTGGATGAGATCTTCTGTCCGAACATAAAAGAGACGATGCATTTCGCAGTCGCTGATGCCTATCAGGAATGGCATGACCTTTCAGAGCAGGAAGTAATACGGATATTGGAAAGATAGCTCAGGTTTTTCCCCATCCTCCGATGAGGTGGATATGCAGATGGAATATTATCTGTCCTGCACCACTGCCCACATTGATCACAAGTTTGTAGCCGCTATCGTATATGCCAAACTGTCTCGCCAGATCCTTTGCCCTGAGCATCATCTTTGAGATGACCGCACCGTGCCGCTCTTCCAGTGCATTGATGCTTTCGATATGCTCTAACGGCACCATCAATATATGCACTGGAGCCGAGGGTTTTGTATCATGAAATGCAACAAAGTCCTCATCTTTATATACGATCTTTGCAGGGGATTCGCCTCTGATTATCTTGCAAAAAACACAATCTGTGCTCATATATCTATCCAGGGTATCATATGCTGCATCGCTATTCATGATATCTCTGCTGCAGAGTTGATCTGCATCAGCATAAATGTATTTTTTCATCATTTTCATTATCAATATGTTCATGGTGATATTAATTTTGATAATAGTCATCTTTATTTTGATTATGATCATTATGACAGTGCTTTTATAGTTATAAGAGTAATACCTATTTGCAATGAATAATGTGGTCGCTGTAGATGAATTTACAAGATATTGTATGCTGACTCTTGAGGTTTATTTTGGTCAGATGTCAGATGAAATCATCACCAAAATAAAAGCCAGGAAAAGCTTAAATCAGAATTCAACTCCAGACGATATCAAGCAATTCATTGATCTCATAGAGAGCAGCATCAGTCTTTTCTCAGGGAAGAATAAAGCAACCGAGATCTGCAATATTCTCAGAACAAAGGCATCAGAAATGATCGGTGCAATGAATGCCCGGGATACCGCTATGAGCAATATTATTGATAAGGAAATCAATGCTTTTCTTTCCAGCAACTCTCTTCCTGCTGAAGTGGATATTACCGATTATGCAAAATACCTGGCTTTGAAATTTGGAAGCAGTGCCAACTCAGTTGAAAAAGATCTGATCGATAAAGTAAAGGCGCACGTGAGAAGAGGGATCAGCACAAAGATGCTGAAAGAAGAGATAAATAAATTCCTTACAAAATACTCGCAGCCAGGGAAAACAGATGTTGATGATTTTGTTCATTACATCAGTTTATTAAAATTGAATTTAAAGGAAAGCGAAGTCCGAGAACTTGTTGAAAATGAGAGATTATACCGTAAATTCCATGGACCGGAAGAAGCAACTGATAGCTCTGAGCTTGGTCAGTTCATCAACCTTGTGAAGGCAAGTTCGGATAAGGAATCAATCGGGAAATTAATGCAGAAACAGGGGCTCAGCTACCTTATTAAAGACGATAAAGGTCTGTCTGATAAATCCTTATCTGAATTTGTGGAGCTCATGACACCCAATGAAAGAGATATGAAAGATGCTCTGGAAGGGATGGGGCTCAAGCATCTGATCAAGAGCAAATAGGAGGAAATATGGCAGACTATTCGCTGGAGCGGATCAAAAAATTACTTGAAAAAAATTTTGGCAACATTGGTGTAGAGATATTTCAAACCTCTCTTTCGACCCTGAAGATCAGCAAGAATTCATCGCCTGACGAGATTCAAAAATTGAAATCAGAACTGGAGGAAAAGCTTACCAGATTATTTGGAGCAAATGAGGCAAGAGAATTTTTCAATGAATTGGATGAGGAAATAACCAGGGAGGAAAAAGCCTTAAAATCTGAACTCAGGATCGAAGTAGACAAGTTCTTTATGAATAAAGGCATCCCGGGAGAATCTGATATCAATGAGCAGGCAAAAGATCTGATCTTGAAAGGTTTAAATGTTGATGAAAGCAAGGTCACTGAAACAATGAGACAGCTTTCTAAAGAAAAGATCATATCAGCTCTGAATGAAAGCATAATCAACAGTGAGATCAGATCTTTTCTTGATAAATTTCAGTCATATACAGATGGAGATACTGAGGATTTCATAAATTACCTCAAAAAGATCTCCAGATTAAATGCAAATGACAGCACTGTAAAAGACATGATCGAGACGGAACGGCTTTACAGGAAATTCAATGACATCGGTCAGGAAGATCCCTGGCAGGTGAAGATCTGCAGGCAATATGTTGCTTTGATGAATTCAAGCAAGAGAAATGATTATAGATATCTCTCGCTTGATGATTCAAATATAAAGATGTTAAAGAAGATCGCTGTGTGATCTCAGGAACTGGATATGTTCCATGCCATCCCCATTTTCTGGTTGTTTTCCCATTTACTGCAAAAAAAGGTTGTTTTATAAATAACAACCAAAATATGTTGTATTTATATACCTGAACAGCATATACCATATCCAATGAAACAGAAGCTCTACGTGATGATGGGTGATGTGATCTCTTCACGCAGGATCAAGGATAAGGAAGAGTTTCAAATCAAACTGGAAAAAGCATGCGCCGATGTTAACAGAGCTTATGCAGGGGATATATACGCTGATTTTAAGATCCTGAAAGGGATTGACGAAATCGAAGGGATCCTCTCGACCATAGAAAACAGCTATGAGATAATCAACACCATACTGGAGCAAATATACCCGCAGTCCATGCGCTTTGCGCTGGTTCTGGATTATATAGATACCGCAGCCGAGACCCGCGATGTTTCAAAGATGGATGGACCTGCATTCCATAAAGCCTCTGATATCATCAGCGACCTTAAAAGATCAAAATTGATGTTCAGCATGTCCATCGAAGATGAGATGCTCGACAGGACAGCAGCAGGAGTGATCAATTTAATTCTGCTGTTAAAGAAAAAATGGTCTCTGAAACAGCATCGGATCTTCAGGAAATATCAGGAAGCTGGGACTCAGCATGAAGTGGCAAGATCGCTGGGAATAACCCAGCAGGCCGTATCCAGGACGCTTAACCGCTCAATGTGGAAAGAGATTTCTGGCATTGAAGAGAATTTAAGATATGTGCTGCGCAATTATTCGCAGAGGCTGTCCGAAGGAGGAATGATGATATGAACATGATCGATGCCGCAATCCTGGCAGGAGGATATGTTGTTCTGATCGCTACCAGTGGAAAATTGGTAAATTACACTCTGTCGCACATTTCAGAAGAACCTGTAATCAAGATAGCAAGCAAGGAAGAGAGAGACACCGGTTTTGTGATAGGGAAATGCGAAAATTTCCTCATACTCACCTTCATGTATCTTGAGGCTTACACTGCCTTAGCCCTTGTCTTCACAGCAAAAGCCGTGGTGCGAAGGGAGGATATCAGCAAGAATACCCTGTTTTTTCTCGCAGGCACGATGATCAATGTCACCTATTCGATAATGATGGGATTTATTGTAAAGCTCTTAACCGGGGTATTCTAGGAATCGTTTATGAACCACCATGTCATTAAGCAGTCGAGGAAAGAAGATGGAAAATGTCTATTTCTATGAAGACAAAGTCAGCAAAGATGTCAAAAAGATATTAGAAAGCGAAGAAGATGACTTTTTCAGGCGGATAGGTTTTATCGTCAGGGAGTGCAGACTTCTTGGTTCTGAACGCAGGGGATATTTCCTGTATCTCAAAGCAGATCCGGATCAAATTGAGCAGGCAGAAGAAAAACTGAAAGGCCTGGAACTTGAAAAGCTTGCAGGTGAAGAAAAAAGCATAATCACAGGGGCTTTCAATGCAGAGGAAGAAAATGCTGCGACCGGCATGGGGATGATCTTCGGGTGAGCAAGCTATCTTCACTTCAACAGCAAAGCGATCTTATCAAGATCCGTCTTTTTCAATCTGAATTCCTGGTTCCAGCCTCCGAGCGCTGAGTTCTCTGCATGGAAATCATTTGCATCCTGAGGTGTGTCAAAAACATATACAGCGGCGTTATAGAATTCAGATGAAGAGTATGTCCTGTCGTTTATCTGGAACCTCAGATCATCATCAGCCACGATCCTGGGTATGGTTGCCTCAAGGAAATAATAGTCAGTACCTCTTATATCCCAGTGCCTGTAATCTGTGGAGTTACCAGCATCCATGACCTTCAGACCCAGCCATGCATGCTGCCTTTCATACGAGACGATTACCCTGGGTGCGATATGGTAATTGCTCCTGATATAGTCCCATAGATATGCGGACATTCTGGAACAATCGAGTTCATCAGCCTGGTAAAGACTGCCCCACTGCTTATCATGGAAAGAATCCAGATCAATAGAGATCCTGTCTATCAGAAGGTCGCCCTTTGTCTTTTTCACCATCTCTTTGGCATCCTGGACATTTACACTGGAAGATGCAGGCGCAGTTGTCGCATCAATTTGCGGTGCCTGGCTGTTCGTTTCAGGAATTTTTCATTTTTTCCATGGAAGCCTCGGAAGGACCTTCCTTTTGATCCCGAGCGCTATCAATATCACAAGAATCATGTATATCAGTATCGGCAGAATAATTCCAGTGAAAACGATCAACACCCTTATGCTCTCGATGAATCCTCTCGCAGCCTCAATCAATGAATCTACTATTCCCCAGTTCTCACCTGCGAAAGGCGCGGGTTCTGATGCGCTGACTGTGATCGTTGAGATCTCAACGCTCTGGTTAAGGTAGTTCAGCCTGCCTGTGAGGCGCTCTATCTCCCCCCTCACTCTCTCAAGCTCATGCTCCACTTCAAGGACTTCTTTGACGTTTGATGCCATCTTCAGTATCTCCTGAAGCCTTGTCTCCTGCTTTTGCAGATTGCCAAGGCGAGCGCCAAGATCTATGAATTCCTCGGTGACATCCTGTCCCAGGATCTCTCTGGATTTGATTGTACCGAGTGCTTCGATCTGCTCGATCGCTGAATGAAAATTCTTCTGAGGAACCCTTACAGTTACCTGACCGTTTTTCCGATCTCCGCCATATACAGATGAACTTGAGACATAACCGCCATTAGCCAGGGTGATATTAGTTATTCTATTAAAAGCTGCCTGAACATTATCCACCTCAAGCTGGATACTGGCTTTTGAAATAATCTTCCTGTCTTGAGAAATCACTGCCTCATTTGCCCCTGCATCCCTTGATGGAACAGAATATTCGGACACGCCCAGCGTATCAGAGATTTTTTTCTGTTCATTTGTTCTTGATCCAACAATGAAAATATATAATACTTGCTTTAACTTCGAACCGATCTGAAGCAACCGTAATGTTTTTTAAGCCCACTGCATATTAAAGGATAAAGGAGACGATCAAGATGTCAAAAAAGCTGCTAATGCTGCTTGCATTGTTTATTTCAGTGGTTCTTATTTCAGGATGCGTATCTCAAAAAAATGAAACCACTGAATCAAAATTCATTCCGCAGACAAACCTGCCTTCAGGTTTCACATACATGGGTACAAATCCTGAAGCGACAATAGACACAGGTACATCCCAGGTAAAAGCAATCGAAGGTGTTTATAGACATAATAAGGACGATCTGTACGTGCAGGTAATAAAGAACGAAAACCCGGAGGCGCTGATCGCCCAGTACAAGTTAAAATACAAGGATGCTAACTATGATCCATTCGAAGAGGTCTATGTGAATGGACATAAAGCCACAAAGGTCACTGATTATTCAACTATTAATGGGAAACAGGAGCCAAGGTACACTATGATATGGGCAACAGAAGGATTCATGCTCATAGTGGGTGGTTCATCAGATGTTCAATCTGTGATGAGCCTTGCGTCAGCCACTGGCGGTTAAAGCCATCCCATCATTTTGTGCGTTTGAGGTATGACACGCACATCTTTCAATTTTTCTCCTGCAAAATCCATGAGATCAAAAAGGAGATCTGGTGATACATGCTCTTTTTGAGTAACTGGCTGGAGGATGAGCGGGATATCTCTATCTATCGAGGCAAGCCCTTCCACAGCTGGAGATATTGATTGTTGTGTCGTCACTGGAAGAACAACGATTTTTGCAAAAGTCTCTGAGTTCTCTTTCAGTATAGCAATGGTCTCAAGTTCGTTTTTCAGAAGTTCATTATAATGGTCGGTTGGTTCGTGTTCAGGCAGTTTGATATCGCATGAAGCTACAGAGATCATATCTTTTATCTTACTGGCCTGATCCGGAAAACCGGAATTCGTTTCAAGGTACAAAGGATATTCCAGTGTGAGAGAATGAATAGAATCAGCATGGATCAGGGGTTCGCCGCCTGTCAGGGATACGTGTTTTGTTGAACTGGTCCATAGATTGGCGATCGCTTTTTCAAGTTCTTTTGTATCTACCGGGTTCTTTCCAGGCTTGAAATCACCTTTTCCCGCAGTTCTCTCGATCCTGCACGATTCTGTTATGGATCTGCTATCAGGCGTGTCGCAGTATGCACAGTGGAGCTGGCATCTCTGGAAGCGTACAAATACCTGACGTACGCCAAGATATAGTCCTTCTCCCTGGAGTGAATTAAAAATTTCACTTATGTATGCAAACACTATCTGACCATGTCAATTCCGTATCTTGCTGTGGCTATATTGTTCTTGGTCAGCTTTCCAAGGATCTGAGGAGATTTCACACCTGTGACCACTATCATTGTCCGTATTATATGTTCAAGCTCTGGCTCGACCATCGCTCCCCATATCAATCTTGCATTGGAATCGATGCGCGTGTACAGTTCATTCACCACGCTTTCCGCCTCGGCTATGGTCATGTCAGGACCGCCCACCACATTGACAAGGGCAGCTGTTGCACCTGATACATCAACGTCCAGCAGCGGGCTTCTCAATGCTTTCTGCACAGACTCGATCGCCTTGTTCTCCCCTTCCGCCTCTCCAAGACCGATCATGGCCACACCGCTTTTTTGCATGATCACTCTTATATCCGCGAAATCCAGATTCACAAGCCCGGGTTTTGTGATCAGTTCTGTTATGCCCTTGACAGCCCGCATCAGCACCTCATCGCATACCTTGAATGCAGCCTGAAGCGGGAGATGCGGAACAACTTCCAGCAGCTTATCGTTCGGTACCACGATCACGGTATCCACAACATCACGCAGCCGCTCAAGACCTGCCTCTGCATTTTGCATACGTACCGAGCCCTCGACAGAGAAAGGGAGCGTGACCACTGCGATAGTGAGCGCACCTGAGTCGCGCGCGATTTCAGCCACAACAGGTGCAGACCCTGTGCCAGTCCCGCCGCCGAGACCGCATGTTATGAAAACCATATCTGCATTGCCGATCGATTTTTCAATCGCGGCTTTTGATTCCTGGGCTGCATCCTGTCCGATCTGCGGGATACTTCCGGCTCCGAGTCCTCTTGTCCTGCCCCGTCCTATCAGGATTTTCTTCTTGACCTTAATGCTCAGAAGATGCTGTGCATCTGTATTGAGCGCGAACATCTCTGCCCCGATTATTCCTTCTTCAGACATCCTCTGGATCGTGTTTGAGCCTGATCCACCGCATCCCATTACCACAATATTCGTTTTCAGTTCCTGCAGGACTTCCAGGAGTTCCTCATCAGTATCTCCGGAACTGGGTATTCTGGATTCTCCTGCCCTTGAAATAGCTTCTGTTATTATAGATTCCATATCTTACTCCTCAATCGCCTTATCATAGTTCAACCTGATGGCTCTCTTATTTATTTCATACACCATTTCTGGATTTATAGTTTTTCCATTAACAGTCACAAATTCTCCTCTTGCCAATCTTCCAAATAATGGCCCTTCAAAGATTCCGAACGATCTTGCAAGTTCAGGGCTGAATTTTTTTTCAATGATATGTAAAAACCCTTTATCCAGCTGAACTTCGTAATGTTTTTTGAGAATATCGATGCACTCATCTGTCAATTCTTCTGCCACCAGTCTTGCGCAGTTGCTGTCCAGCCCGATTATCACATGAGCGAATCTGCCATCTTCATACTCGATGTATGCGATATCGTGATCGGACAGGAATTTTTCAAGTCTTTCCCTGTCGATTTTTTCAGCTTCGGATAAAAGAGCCGGGTTGATTCGCGCTATCTTTACCCTCGGACATATGCAGGTCTGGCATGAGGACAGCTCACATTTTATTCCATCCGTGATCCTTGCACGCCCGCTCGGGCATACTTCTTTTACTTTCTGGCGCAGCTGCCTGCAGAATTGCCATGGTACTCCATCCATGTCCCTGATATCGCTTTCTTTGAGCACTTCATATCCCATGCTTTCTATCATTTTGCCCAGCCTTTCTCTCTGGTGCGCTTTCATCGACTTCCTGTCAAAATAAGCAAAATCAGCCTTTGATTTCATGAATGCCTGGCGCACAACAGATTCATCCAGTTCATCCAGAGCGTGGCTCGGGAAAATGTGCCCGAAAGCAACGTCTACCTCAAGGACGAGCATGGTCTGCCTTGGAGCATAGTGCGTGCCTCCAAAGCCAACAGCAACAGGCGAATCGCTTTCTTTCAGCAGCAGGATCGCATTCGCGACTATCCTCCCTGCCACCTCATCCTCCCACTGTTCTTCATTGCTCCCGATCTCTATGAAAACAGAAGGAACCTCGATCTCGCTCGGTCCGTGATGAGTGCATTCAAGAGTCACCTCGTATTCCTCATTCTCTGCAAGCAATCTCAGAGAACGAAGTAATGAGCGTACAGCCTGAGGCGCAGGGGCTGCAAGCCTTTTTTCCATCCCTCCGAACTTTGCTTCAGTTACGTTTCCCGTGGAATGGATTGTGAGGATCGCCCTCCCGTCTTTGCTCCTGTGTTTTGAGGCAAAGATGATCAGATCTGAAGCAAGCCCGCAGTCAATTAATTTTTTATCAAGCCCGTCCTGATAGATCAGAGGCTCTTTTATCTCCACGATCCTGAAGTTCCTGAACTCAAATATCGTGTAATCGCATCCGCAATCTACAGGTTCCCATTTTCTGAGAGCCAGCAGATTGTCTTTTATGTTCTGGCTGGCTCTGTCCTGAGTAGAACAGACGATAGTTACTTTTGCATCACCGCTCAAACCACTGCCTTCTAAAACTTTTATTGCATAACTATTCCAAATCAGCGCCTGTTATCAATTTCTTATCAACGATGGTATAATCCTTTGCAGCCCTTACAGCCTCAAAAGGTATCATAAGATAATTATCCTGGGTCTTGTATTTTGAAGTCTCGACCATGGAATTTGGCTTCACTACCAGATATACAAGGGATCCTGTGTGGGTATCCATGACCACGTTACTGGCGATCCCGAGTTCAGACCCGTCCGTTAACATCACTCTCTTATTAGTTAAATTTTTTGCAAGTATCTTTGCCATAGTCATCCCTCCAAGACAATGTTCGATTCTGGGTTGATTAAATCACTTTTTTATCTGTAACCTATATAAGACTTCTGTTCCTGTTTCGTTCCGCCTTTGAACTGCTCCTGCAGCTTCTCATAATATTCTATCATTCCTTCTACAAGTGCCGGTCTTACCTTCTTCAGAGCTTCGCGGAAATGCCTCATTTCAGCCTTCTCTATCTCGAAGTTTTCGCGTAAAGCAAGCATCACCGCCTCTCTGCTCAGGGATTCGATATCAGCACCCACGTAGTTGTCAGTGAGATCTGCAAGTTCTTCTATGTTCACATCCTCTGAAACAGGGATATTTTTGAGATGGATATTGAAGATCTCGATCCTGCCTGCCCTGTTCGGCGGCCCAACGAAAACCAGACGGTCAAACCTGCCTGAACGGATGAGAGCAGGATCAACGATCTCAGGTCTGTTCGTGGCAGCTATCACCACGACGTTCTTCAGGGTTTCGATGCCGTCAAGCTCCGTCAGAAGCTGGTTCACGACCCGCTCTGATGCCTTGGATCCGATATCAAGCCCTCTTATGGGAGCTATTGCGTCAAGCTCATCAAGGAAAAGTATGCAGGGCGCTACCTGACGGGCTTTCTTGAACACCTCGCGTATTGCCTTCTCTGATTCCCCCACCCATTTGGATAAGAGCTGAGGACCTCGTATGCTTATGAAATTCGCAGAGCTCTCGTTCGCAATCGCCTTTGCTAAAAGCGTCTTGCCTGTGCCCGGAGGTCCATAAAGCAGGATCCCTTTCGGAGGCTGTATGCCCATCTTTTCAAATTTCCTGGGGTTTTTAAGAGGCCACTCTACCGCCTCGATTATTTCCTGCCTTGCTTCGTCCAGACCACCGACATCATCCCAGGTTATTTTTGAGATCTCGACCATCACCTCTCTCATCGCTGAAGGTTCAACATCCTTCAATGCAGCCTCGAAATCCGCAGCAGTGACCTGCATACTGTTCAATATCTCTCGCGGTACTGCTTCGTCAAGTTTTATCTGGGGAAGGTATCTGCGCAGCGCTTTCATGGCAGCTTCTCTTGCAAGTGCAGAGATATCAGCCCCCACAAATCCATGGGTTCTGTCAGCTATGTCTTCAAGCTTGACATCTGCGGAAAGCGGCATGCCTCTTGTGTGGATCTGGAAGATCTCTTTTCTCTCGTTCCTGTCAGGCACCCCGATCTCGATCTCGCGATCGAACCTGCCCGGGCGGCGAAGCGCAGGATCTATGGCATCGATGCGGTTCGTTGCGCCTATGACCACGACCTGACCCCTTTCCTCAAGTCCATCCATCATGGTAAGAAGCTGTGCCACGACCCTGCGCTCAACCTCGCCTGTCACATCTTCTCTTTTTGGAGCGATGGAGTCCAGCTCATCTATGAATATGATGGAAGGGGCTTCCTTGTTCGCCTGCTCGAAGATCTCGCGAAGTCTCTGCTCGCTCTCGCCATAATACTTGCTCATTATCTCAGGACCTGCTATTGAGAAAAAGTTGGCTCCAGATTCATTTGCCACAGCCCTTGCGATCAGCGTTTTTCCTGTGCCCGGCGGTCCGTACATCAGCACACCCTTCGGGGATTCTATGCCCAGTTTCTCAAATATCTCTGGATGTTTCATTGGCAGCTCTATCATCTCGCGCAGCCGCTGGATCTCATCAGAGAGGCCTCCTATATCTTCATAGGTTATTCCTGTTCCCGTAACCTCAAGCACCACGGGTTTCTCTCTGAGCTTTATCTCTGTTGCCTCCGTGATCAGAAGCACGCCTTCTGGCTCTGCCTCTATAGCCACCAGAGGAATGGTCTGACCCGTGACAACGCGCCCGAGGAAAGGATGCGCCATAGTGCTCATCACCGGAATAATATCCCCTTTAACGATAGAACGCTTCATGATCTGCCGCTTCACCATATCCTCAGCTTCTCCCCCGAACTGTATGGATGTGCCTTCAGGCGGAGCCAGGACAACCCTGCTGGCTATTTTGACCTCTGACTTCCGTATTTTTACATGGTCACCAATACCTGCTGCTGCATTCTGCCTTATGAAACCATCAACACGTATGAGATTCTGGTCCCAGTCTATGCGGTCTGCACGCCAGACCTTTGCTGATGTCCTCCTCTTTCCTTCGATCTCAATGATATCGCCAGGCGTAAGCTGGAGCATCATCATCGTGTGCGGATCAAGACGGGCTATCCCTCTTCCGGAATCATTCGGGTAAGCCTTTGCGATAGTTAGCTGTATCTCATCCATCGTTAAATCCCCTCAGATTGTCAATTATGTACATTTAATATTCAGGATACTAAATTGTACAGCAAGCATAAAACTGTTTGCCATATTTATCAGCGATATTTTATTGTAGGGGCGTTTCTGTAATAGGATAGCATGAAATATATCGTACTCGTCGGCGATGGAATGGCTGATTACCCTATTCCAGAACTCCAAGACATGACGCCGCTTCAGGCTGCAAACACGCCAAATATGGATTTTATCGCAAAGCACGGGATGAACGGGACTGCAAAGACCATACCTGACAGCATGACACCTGGAAGCGATGTGGCAAACCTCGCCATCCTGGGCTATGATCCTTTGAAGTATTATTCAGGACGCGGACCTCTCGAGGCAGGGAGCATAGGAGTAGCCCTCGATAATGACGATATTGCTTTTCGCTGCAACCTTATCACTGAGAAGAACGGTATGCTTGCAGATTACAGCGCAGGGCATATCACAAGCGAAGAAGCGCGGGTCCTGATCCAGGCCGTGGATGGCGAACTCGGGAACGGCTGCAAATTCCATGCAGGTGTGAGCTACAGGCATTTACTTGTTATGAATAGAGGAGAGAAAGCCGTATGCACACCCCCTCATGATGTTGTGGGGCAGTCCATAAATGAAGTGCTGCCGCGCGGGGATGATGCTGAGATCCTGATCCAGCTCATCAGGGCTTCAAGACCGGTCCTTGAGATGCATGAGATCAATGAGAAGCGCAGGAAAAATGGAAAGAACATCGCAAATCTGATATGGCCCTGGGGTCAGGGAAGAGTTCCGAATATGCCAGAGTACAGGGAATTGTTCGGTATATCAGGTTCGATAATTTCTGCTGTGGATCTGCTCAAAGGTATCGGAAAATATGCAGGTCTGAATATCATTAACGTGCCTGGAGCTACTGGATATCTGGATACCAATTTCAGAGGCAAGGCTGAATACGCACTTGAATCTCTGAAGGATAGGGATTTCGTGTTTGTTCACGTGGAGGCGCCAGATGAGGCAGGACATATGGGAAATATAGACGCAAAGATCAGGGCGATCGAGGATTTTGATGAGAAAGTAGTTGGAACCATGCTGAATGAACTTGGTGCATATGGTGAGCACAGGATCATGGTACTGCCAGACCATCCCACGCCGATCTCTATCAGAACGCATACAAGAGATCCTGTTCCGTTCGCGATATATTCTTCGAACAAGAGGGCTGATTTTGTGGACAGGTTTGACGAGTTTGCAGCCAGAGAAGGTATTTTCGGACTTGTGGACGGGCACATGTTGATAAAGCTGATGATGAAGTCATCGCCCGCCTGATCGAACTGCTGATGAAAGAGATCACATTCATTGATGGAAAAAAGAAGATAAGAATAAAGGATAAACACCTTGCTTCATACCTTGAGAGAATAGAGGCTGCAGGTTACGAGGTAAAAGCGAACAAATGCAGGTCAAATGAAAGGTTCCTGGATATATTAATGATAGGCAGAGCCAGGGACTTCGAGGAATTCTTCAGCGGCAGAGTGAGAATAAAAGAGATCTTCAGGCAGTTTTCGCAGGTATATCGCCTGATGTTCGATGAAGGAGAGCTCATACTGTATATTCTCCAGGAACATGAGATCGCCTGACCGCGCCGTCAGGATGATCAGGTTTTTCCAGGGGCATGTCGCCTCTGTGGAAAAGCGGTTCAACTAATATGTTTTAGCCATTATGGCCATGCTCAATGTTTCTTTTTTACACACGGGGCATATCCCGCTTCCCAGTCCAAGCTCTCCTTCAGGTATCCCGAGTATGCCAGCACCCACAGCTTCTTCCATGGCAAGCCCGCATTCGCGTTCTTTGCACCATGGTATTCCTGCAATTCCTTCTGAAATCGCATGCTTTACTTCTTCCAGAGTACCGCATCTTGTTATCCGTTCATTCAATGACCTTTCTGCTTTTTCAAAAAGGTTCCTGGTGATATCCCCAAATTTATTTTCGACTTCATATTCTATACTGTCAAAAGGAACGGTCTCCCTGCTACCTGTATCCCTTCTCACCACTGTCACTGCATTGTTTTTCAGATCCCGCGGTCCGATCTCAAGCCTCAAAGGCGTGCCTTTCATCTCCCATTTATAATACTTGGCCCCCGGACGCTCATCGCTCTCATCAAGCTCGACGCGCAGTCCTTTTGTCTTCAACCGCAAGGCTACGCTGCGGCATGCCTCTGTTATCTCCTCGCTCTTCCCGAACAATACAGGGATGATGACCACCTGGACAGGCGCCACTTCTGGAGGGAGGACAAGCCCTTTATCGTCGCCATGAACTGAAATAAGAGCCGCGATGCTGCGCTCTGAGATGCCGTAACAGGTCTGGTGAGCATACTGCTGTTCTCCGTTTAAGTCCTCGTATTTTATATCGAACGTTTTTGCGAAATTTGTCCCGAGGTGATGCGCTGTCCCTATCTGCAGCGTTTTGCCGTCAGGCATCAGCGTATCCACTGCCATGGTGTAATCTGCTCCCGGGAACTTGTCCCAGTCAGGGCGCTTTGAAACTATCGTGGGGATCGCAAGGCGGCGGTAGAATTCCTGATAGATATGCACCGCTTCTTTCACCTGTTCTGCTGCCTCATCCCATGTGCAATGCACTGTGTGGGCTTCCTTGAACGATGTTATCTCGCGCAGCCGGATAAGGGGGCGGGTATGTTTTGTCTCATACCTGAAGGTGTTCACAATCTGGTATATCTTGATCGGAAGGTCTGCATGCGAGCGCACCCATACCCTGTACATCGGGTAAATCGCGGTCTCGCTCGTGGGACGCAGCGCAAGTTTGATGTCAAGCTCGCTCGTTCCTCCGTGCGTGACCCAGTAGACCTCGTTCTCAAAACCTTTGATATGCTCTGCCTCTTTCATGAACTCGGTCTCGGGTATGAGGAGCGGAAAAAGTGCCTCTTTGTGATCCCTGTCGAGAAGCTCTCTCATTATAGCATAGGTTCGTTTGCGCACATCAAAACCGAACGGGAACCAGACATACAGCCCTTTCACAGGATATCGCACATCCATTATCTCTCCTGTGAGGAGAATTTCGTTATACCATTCGCTGAAGTTTGATTTCTGAGGGAGTGAAGCTTTTTTTTCTTCTGACTTTACTTGCATGAGTGTCACCACTGTAAGCGGTGCTAGTTAAGTTTTATTGGCTATAAGTATTTTGAAAACAGCGAAAAACCGAAAAAAACGATTCGAGCTCGGGCCGGAATTTACTCCATAGCTTTGCCGCCTGCGGTTTTATCCATATTTGGCATTTCTATATCATTTCGTGCCAGTGTTCCCACCGGCATGACGATGAAAGCCCGATTTGCTCTCCAATCTCTAATTTATCATTAATGATACTTATAAATTTTGGTAACCAGATCTGATCAATGTCCTGCAAGCAATGAAAAGATTTATCAGCGTTCAAATTATATTTAACTGTCAGGCGATATAATGGATCAGGAGTTAAGCCGGATCGGGGTTTCTCTTCCGGAGAACCTGCTTGAAAAATTCGATGAAATCATCTCCAAACGCGGCTATTCCTCGCGCTCTGAAGGTATCAGGGATGCGATCAGGAGTTACATCCGCTACTATGCATGGATGAGCGAGGTTGAAGGAGAAAGAGTGGGAACTATATCCATGGTATACGATCACAATCAGAGGGGGCTGGTCAATTCACTGCTTGATGTAGAACATGAGTTCTCTGAGATAATACGTTCTTCCCTCCATATCCACATAAGTCATGATATGTGCATGGAAGTATTGCTTGTGAGAGGAGAAGGAAAGGATGTCAAGAATGTGACAGAGAAGATCATGACAGTAAGAGGAGTGAAACATGTCAAGCTGACCACCATAATTCCAGGTGAGGAAATATGATCTACCATTTTATCATGGTATTCATTATCACTTTGTGATATGTAAGTTCCTGAAGTATCTTTATGATCTCTGTTTTGGGGACGTTAATGGATTTCCTTGATATGCGGATCACATCCTCTGATTCTACCTTTCCATAGTAGCTCAACAATTTGACCACCCTCATTACAGTATTTTTATGCCTCTCGTGCTCTCGTGTCTGGTATGTGCGTATCGCCCGAAGGAAGTCTATCCTGCGGAACTCTGGCCAGAATGGAGCACAGAAATATGCTGCGCATTCATTCCCGCTTGCCTGCCATGGAAGGAAATTTGAGATCCGCTCATCACCGCCTGTTCGAATGATGAGGTCAACATATGGAACTGATCCGCTCGATGGATAGAGATTTCTCGATATCGTCTCTTCATTGATATCTTTCAGGCTTAATTCCCCTTTTTTTATCTTCATCGCCACTGCGCGCGTTGCATCCACGAGCTCCTGCCTTCCTCCATATGCCAGGGCAACATTCAGATATACGCCTTCATAATTTTTTGTTACCTCTTCTGCTCGTTTTATCGCAGATCTCAGAGACGAAGGCAGAATATCAATATTCCCGATCCCCCTTACCCTCATTCGGCGCTTATGTGTGCGTTCATCGCTGCATATTTTATCAAACTTTATGCCAATGAGATCAAAGAGCTGCTTTTTCTCATCATCCGATCTTGAGAAATTCTCGGTGGAAAATGCATAGATCGTGAGCTGCTTGATACCGAGGTCAAAGCTCCAGTCAAGTACTTTTTCAGTCGTATCTGCACCTTTGAAATGACCGTAATACTGCATCAGACCGTGCTTTTTTGCAAAGCGCCTGTTGCCGTCCATTATTATTGCGACATGCAGCGGGACAGGCTTGCCCCTTATTTCATTGGTAAGTAAGGCTTCATACCCACTGTATAAAATTCCACCTAAATTCAAGTTGATCCTCGCTTCAATAACTATCAAGTATGTATTAAAGCTTACTGTAATCCCTGAGGAGCCGCTGTTCCTCTTTTTCAGTTATAGCTACGCCTATCTGTCTTAAGACTCTGGCTGCTGTTTTTGTGCCTATGATCCTTGCGATCTCTCCTGGATCCGCATGCCTGAGCATCTCCATATCCTTCAGTCCGGCGTTGTAAAGCTTGCGCGCTCTGGCCCTCCCTATGCCTCTTATCTGGATAAGGTCAAGCAGCTCAGGGCTTGCTCCATATTCCACGCGCTGCGCAAGCTCCCTTGCTTTCTGAGCGCACGATCTTTTCTGGTGGCTTCCGAGTTCAGCAAGGGAATGCACAAGCCAGAGCGTGGTTTCCGATAGCGCATGTATATCACCTTCGCCTATTCCAAATCTCCTGACCATCTCCTCTTCTTTTTTCTCGTTTATCCAGTCAAGCATGACGCACGCGGTCTTGACCTCTGAGAGGAACCATTCATAATCCACCTTGAACTTTGCGGGCATCTGTACGAATTCCATGTGGTGCTCCATGACCACATCGCTTAACCAGTCATAGTCGTTTGAACGCAAATAGAGCTGGCGTATGTCAGGCGTGCTGCATACGAGGTGAAGGAGCGTGAGTTCTGTGAACTTGATCTTCTTTTCTTCTATCTTTTCCATTCCTTCGATCATCATTGAAGCTGAGAGCGGATCGATATATAAACGGGACACAAGCTCACCGAGTTTTGTTGAGAACAGTCCGTTCTTTTCAATTATCATCTTCTTATCAACCAGAAAATCTATTATTTTTTCAATTATGACTTTCAGACTCCAGGGCTCCTTCTGGCATGAATAGAAGGTCGCGCCCATGAAATCAAGCAGTTCCTCCATGCTTGCAGCAAATCCTGTTACAATGGTGGAAAGGATATGAGTTCTCAGCGCATTCTCAGTTCCAAGCTTTGACCAGATCTTCTCGGCTCCTGCAAGAACGTACTGCTGCATCAGATCTTCAAGCTCGTCGTATGTTTTTGCGATTAATACGGATTCACCATACGGGTCAAGGCGGGGTCTTCCAGCCCTCCCTGCCATCTGCTTGTATTCAAGCACAGGTATAGGGGTTAAACCGAAGTTGACATCATACCTCCGATAACCTTTGATTATGACCCTGCGTGCTGGCAGGTTGAGTCCTGCTGCCAGGGTGGGAGTGGCAACTATGACTTTAATAGTACCTGCGCGGAAACCTCCTTCGACGAGCCTGCGCTGCTCAGCGATAAGCCCTGCATGATGGAATGCACTTCCGTTTTCAATGCAAAGTGCAAGCTTTCTTGCGGTATCCACCTCGCTTGAATCACGCGCTTCTGTGGCGATCGCGCTGAGTTTCTCTCTGGTCTCTTCTGGAATCAGGGAAGAGATCGCCTCGCCGACGCGAGATGCAAGACCTTCGGTGTTCTTACGGCTGTTCTCAAACACCAGGCACTGTCCATCTTCTTTAAGAATATCCACAACAAGAGATATGGTGCCGTCCCTGAATTTTTCCCCGATCGCTCTCTGGCTGTTGACAAAGTTTATCGCGTTTCCAAAAAAAACCCCTTCTTTAAGTTCGATTGGACGCCACTCGCTCACCACAAGTTCTGCTCTGAGCCATTTTGCGATCTCATCCGCATTGCCTATGGTGGCGGAGAGAGCTATCACCTGAAGATTCGGGTTTATTCGCATCAGTTTTGCAAGTACGATCTCAAGCGTCGGTCCTCTATCAGGCGAATCAATGAGATGGATCTCGTCAGCGATCAAGACCGTGATCTCTTCCATCCAGTGCGTCCTGTTGCGCAGGAGAGAGTCTGTTTTTTCTGACGTCGCAACGATGATATCGAAATTCCCGAGCCACTCATCGCTGGAATCGAAATCCCCTGTCGCTATCCCCGTGGATATGCCTTTCCCATCGCTTTTCTTGATGCTCTCAAAGCCCTGGAACCTGTCGTATTTTTCTGATGCAAGAGCACGCAGGGGTACGATATACAGGGCTTTTCCTCTCTTCTTCTCATTCAAGATCGATCTCAGCATCGCAAATTCTGCAAGAAGAGTCTTGCCAGAGGCTGTCGGGATCGCTGCTACCAGATTTTTCCCTTCAAGAAGCCCTGCATCCACGGCATCTGCCTGAGGAGGGTAAAGCTCTTTTATGCTTCCGCCGATGTAGAAATCTTTTACAGAAGGAGGCAGATCAAGATCGTTCATTTTCATAGATCCGCGGTCATGGGATTTCTTATAGATCCTATCAGCAGGTATGAACCCTCCTTCCTGAATTACCGCCTTCTTTTCTGGTTTCGCCATTTTCAAACCCTATGATCTTGATGCAAAAATAGTTTTTCACAGCAAGAGATGGAAACCTTAAGAGCCTTCATAGCAGCTGGAAATATCCTATCAGTCTCATGGCGATCCCGCCTATGAATATCGCAAGTATTATTGTGAAGAACATGATGCTCAGAGCTCTCCTCCATCCCAGTTCTCTGCCCAGGACAGCGATTGTGGCAATGCACGGGATATAGATCGTGTTCACAAGTGCATAAACCACCAGTTGAGCAGGGTTCATAAACAGCAGCAGATTCGAAGCACCTCCTCCATACTGTACGACTGCAAAGGTGACAAGCAGCTGGAGCGCGAGTTCTTTTCTGAGCACTGCGAATATGAGCGTCAGACCTGCAACAGCAGGAAGCCCGAGCCATCCTTCCACCACGGGCGATAATGGCGCTGAAAGCTTCCAGAGATAGCCTGTCTCATAAAGCACACCCAGCACCATGGATCCAGCAAGCACTATTGGAAATGCCACGAACACGAAGTTCTTGAATCTGTACCATGTCTTCTTGAAGATACTGGATAAGAGCGGTACCCTGAACGGGAACATTTCCATGACAAGACCTGAAGAACTGCCTGGCATGACTCTGTTGAGTCCCACACCCACAAAGAATACAAGCACCAGAACGACGATGTATATTGCAACTGCAGGCTTCCATCCAACGAATAAAGAGACCGCTCCCAGAATGACAGCTGTCCTCGCACTGCATGGAATAAGTGTTATCAGTGTGCTTGCTATGGTCCTCTCTCTCATTGTGGTCAGGACGCGGGTTCCGATTATTGCAGGTACATTGCATCCTGCACCTGCCACAAGTGGTATTATTGCCCTTCCATGCAGTCCGAACCTGTGCATCAACCTGTCAGTTAAAAAAGCCACAGAGTTAAGGTAGCCTGTATCTTCAAGAAAAGCGAGCATGAAATAGAACGTGAGCACATACGGTATCCCCACAGCAAGCGCTGCAAGAATCCCGGCATCAAAACCCCATATCAGCGTCCTGCCTGCAATCCCCTCGCCGAAAACAAAGAATATGGAACCGTCTATTACAGGCGATATGTACGATCCCCAGAGACTGCTGAATAAAGTTGAAAGCAAGTCCCCGCCGTAAAAAAGAAAAGCGAAAATGACTCCGAGGATACCTATAAGTATTGGTATTCCGGTGAAAGGTGAGGTGGTGTAAGCCCATAGCCTGTCCGAGGCTACAGGTACCACATCGCCCTGCACTTCAGAAGCTATGGAACCGGCAAGTCCGTGCCTTTCGCGCGCGATCCTGAGAGGTGTTTTTTCATTGTGCTTTTTTTCTATCTCACTGCTTATCTTTCTTGCCTGTTCAAGAATGAGTTTTCCGTCCGCATGTTTATCCACAAGTTCGATGAACTCGGAATCTTCTTCAAGCAGCAATATTGCAAGAGCCCTTGGATTGATCCCGAAATCGTAAGATGAAAGCAGGGATTCAAGTTTTCTTATGCTGACCTCGATATCCCCGCCGTAGGAGAGATCGTATTTGATTTCGGTCTTATTTCTCGCTACATCCACTGCTGACTGCACGAGCTCATCAAGACCATGTCCTGTTGTGGCTATTGTCTTTACCACGGGAACGCCAAGGAGCCCGGACATTTTCTCTGCATCTATTATGATGTTCCTTTTTTCTGCCTCATCCACCAGGTTCAGAGCCACCACTGCAGGAATGCCCAGGTCGAGGAACTGCAGCGTCATATAGAGGTTCCTGGCAAGGTTCGTGGCATCCAGTATCATTATCGCCACATCGGGTCTGCAGTCAAGTATAGCCCTGCGCGCAACCCACTGGTCTTCTGATACAGCACCGAGTGCATAGCTGCCCGGAAGATCAATGATCCCTATGCGCAGATCTTTAAAAGTCGTTGTCGCCAGGTTCAGTTCAACGGTCTTGCCAGGATAGTTGGCAGTGACCACGCCCATGCCAGTGAGCCTGTTGAATATGCTGGATTTTCCGACGTTCGGGTTGCCTGCCAGCGCAAATACGAAATCCGTGCTGCCCTTTATTTCTTTCAGGGCACCGTGGCATGACAGCGTCATTTCACCTTGATCTTTGATGCTACCTCTCTTCCCAGCGCATATCTTGAGCCTGAAACGCACACGATCAGAGGACCTCCGAACGGTGCTACCTCTTCAACTTTAACGCAGACATCAGGGATCAGGCCGAGCGAAGCAAGGTACTGGAGCATCTTTGGATCTTCTTCAAACACGCTTACGATGATCCCTCTATCTCTCGGTCTTAACTCTGATAACAGCTTTACCCGTTCTTTCACCAGTATTCCGTCTTTATCAGGGATAGGATGACCATGCGGACAGGTCTTGGGATTTCCAAGGCTTGTTGCAATGCGGTCTTCCATCTCCTGGCTTATCGCATGCTCAAGCCTGCATGCCTCGTCATGCACCTCATCCCATTTGAAACCCAGGACATCTGTGAGCAGCCGCTCTGAGAGGCGGTGTCTCCGGATGACTTTCTTGGCGATTTTTTTTCCATCCTCTGTAAGGCACACCCCTTTTTCCGTATGGGAGACAAGATCCCTGCCTGCAAGTTTTTTTATCATCTCTGATACCGATGGTGCAGAGAGTCTCAGATGTTCTGCCAGACGCGATGTGCTCACTGGATGCTGCTCCTGCTGCAGCTTATATATTGATTCGAGGTATTCCTCGATCCTGGGAGTATCAGCTTCCATGTCCGGTCACCGCCATTGCTTCCTCTTTTTCCGGCATCCTGTAAGTTCTCAGCACGAACAGTCCGATGATTGCCCAGTAGACGATATATGCGATCACTTCTGTCAGAGAAGGATTCGCATTATACCCTATGAGGGATTTCAGGCTGCTTCCTACAAGCCCATTTTCATGAAGCAGAGGATATGTGCCATCCGGGTTCACCTGCGGATTGATGTTCCATACTTCCTCGATCACTCCCGGTATGATGCCTGCCTCATTTAGTTCATGGACTCCCACTGCTACCAGGCCTGCTGAGAACAGAATCAGCAGGACGCTCGTGTATTTGAAGAACTTGCTCAGGTCAAGCCTGTACATCCCTTTGAACATGACCATAGAAAGTATCACAACTGTTATGACACCTGCAATA
>JAPZAV010000133.1 GCA_027460465.1 Candidatus Methanoperedens sp.
CTGCAGTCACCGAGCAGCAAATTTAAGCAGTAGATATTGAACCTGGAAATTAAACCAGTTCTCGCGCGGGAACGATACGTTTATTATCATGATCGAAGGAGAAAGAACACTTCAAATAGGTGAAGTACTTAAAAGCTTCTATAGATTCTGATATTTTTTTCCAAAAATGGGGGGTTTCAGGAGAAAGAGCTGTCAATTTTATAAAACATGCCGTCTTGCCCAATAGTTTTCACACAATCTGACGTGCTTGATATTTTCAACTATACCTGTTGCAGCGATCAATGCATCTCCTGTAGGGAGCTTCTGGTTCATGTGCAGCTCTCCAGCACGTACTGCTATTGTCCTGTTTGTATCTACAATAACCAGTTTTAATGAGAGCAATTCTTTTATTTTTTGCTTGTAAATGTCTTTACCAAGGAGATTGATCAACTCTGTGAGAAGTGCCAGTATATGCATTGTATCGATCAGAATCGGAATCATCTGGATCTAATCCCAGTTCTCTCTCATCTCTCTCACTTTCTTTCTCGCTTCTTCCATGGTAAGATCAGGCTTTACTGAGCCGCAGAGGTCAATCCATTTTGTTCTCGGTTTGATTATTACATAGTTATCCTCCTCTATGAAGACCACTCTCTCTCCCGCTTTAAGCCCGTATTTTTTCCTGAGCCTTGCTGGTATCACTACCTGTCCTTTAACGCTTATTATTGATTCTTCCACGTTTTACACCGTTTTACTATGTAAAACTTCAAGCGATATATATTTTATCGATCTGGTTCGTACCGCCCTCCTGCAAGCTCCCTTATCCTCTCCGCGATCCCCGCCCCCACTCGCTCCACCTTCATCAGCTCCTCCAGCGGCGCCGTCATCACCTTCTCCACGCTGCCGAAGTGCCGCAGCAGATTACCCGCCACAGTGGGTCCGACACCGGGGATGGACGACAGGGTGTACGCCTTTGCCTCGCTCTGCGAGAGGCGGCTGCGCTTCCCGTGCAGATTGACATGTCTGTTTTTGTCTTCCTGCTCCTTTGCGGCGATCATGCCGATGACCTGCGCAGTCTCTGCCTCGTTGAGAGTATAGAGGGTGGGGATGCGCATGAGAGCGATCGTATTAAGAAAACCCTGTACCGCCGCGGGATGCATTCTGCGACCTGAGAAAAAGAAGGGATCTTCGCCTTCGATTATCAGGATAGGCAGCCTGTACGACCTCGCCAGGTCTGCAAGCTGCGAGAACAGCTCCCGGCGTTCAAGCAGGGTCGCGAAGAGATCATCCACCGTCTTTCTTTCGAATGCCACGCGGTCGCTCACAACATAGTCCCCGACTTCCATTGTGGCGATCTCAATATCGGCGCCGAGTTTACGAAGTGCCTCTGCCACTCCGCAGCGCATCTCCCGGTGGTCAACGATTATCTTCATCCCTGCACCTGCTCGACATGATAAAACGTTATACTGATACAGCATTTTTATATAGTAACGCCAAGCGTAAAGTGAAAGTATTATAGCATGGTTCTTAAATTTCTGTAATTTATGAACAATTCCCCGCCGCTACCCCGCTTTTACAAGACCACAACGAACTCCTTCCTCACCCTCTCTATCAGCTTCTTCTTCCCCTTATTCTCAGCAGCGAATCTCTTGATAAACTCAAGCCACTTAGCCTCGTTCCCCGCATAAATCCCCCTCACTGCAGAAAGAAGATAAATCGCCTTATCATAATGTATATGGGATTGCAAAATATCTTCATTAATCCGCATCCTGCACAGCGCAGCACCTTCATCGGGCTTTGCCACTGCTCCTGCAACTTTCACAACCATCTCAACAGGCACGTCCCTCATGAAGTTCTTTACAAGTAAAGCCGAAAGCTCAGGCGATTTTTTCAAAAGATGAGGTATCAATATGAGCGCAGCTCCACGCCCTCCTTTTTTCAAAATATGGTCGCACAGGTCTTGCAGGGCAACCTTGTCAGAAATATCTACCATAGCATTGAGCAGTTCCTTCATGGGCGGTTTGTCGCTCAACCATCCCCGCTCAAGCACCATCCTTGTAAGCATGCCCGATTCATCCATCATTTCCTTATCCAGCGCTGCCTTTGAAACCATGATCATGGTCTCTGGTGAGATTCCGGGCTCTCGGCGAATGGTATCTATTGCAGCCTTCAACTCACCGTCATGCAGCAGCGCCGAAACAGCACTATCCCTGTTCTTGAGGCTCTTATGCACTGCCGATTTGAAATCCTCCAGTTTATCAATACCCTTGAATACCTCTTTTGCTGCTTCGTATTTTACCTGATCAAAATTTCTTGACATCTCTTCTAATGCGACATTAAGAGAGATATTGAAATCGATCATCTCATGTTTCGTACCGATCAGCGCGCGGGCAATATCAAAATAGATATCATTCAAATAATGTGATTCTCCCGGCATCAGCAGTCCTTTTTTTGCAGCATCAAAAGCTTCCTCTAACCTCTTTTCCTCAAGCAGGATTTTTGCCAGCTTGTAATAGTCCTCTTTATCCACAAGCTCATACATGGCAAGCCGCAGCCTCTCATGTGGTTTTCCAAGTTTTTCATAAAGCCTGTTAAGTATCCTCAGGGATTTATTTTTGTGATACCTGTAACTTGAATCAGAAGCGATCTTTCTTTTCTCCTCCAATTTTTCAAGAAAATATTCTTCTACCCTCTTGATATTTTCATCATTGATGACACTATAGAGCATATCGCTGGTTTCCAAACCATAATCCTCGCTTTTGACAAGATTCATTATCTTGCCAAGGAGTCTGTTATTATAAGGAGGATCGCTCATCTGTTCCACGCATTCATTAAAATCTTTTATACAGCCTATTGCAAAATCTCCCATGCTCCCACCAGAATCGTCAGCCCCTTCGTCAAATGCTTCCACGCATTCTTCAACTAAGACGAAATATATATCAGCAGCTTCTTTAATAGACTTCTCTTCTTTGAGCCTGTCTGCGATATTTTTTATTTCCTCAAGCTTGTCTACGGCATCATCGATATGGTAGTAGTCAAGTTCTCCATGCACTATCCAGCCGATCTTTTCGGAAATCGCATCAATGTTAATTCTGGGTTTTTCTTCTTCCTCTCTTGAAAATTCATTGATGAGAGAAGGATGTTGTTTTATTGCTCGTGCTATCATATCGATTATTTCTTCTTTGCTCCTTCCATCCAGCGACCGCAAGAATATGTCAGCATCAATAAACGAAGAAGGTTCAAACGCCCATTTCAGGAGAAGCGCTGTTCCATGCTTGCACATATTTCCTACAGGGCAGGTGCATTTTGTGCTTATCTCAAAGTCTTTGATAAGAGCTCTCACTTCATATGGTTCGGCAGAACTTCCCATAACCAGTGCAAAAAGCGTGTTCTCAAATTTTACAGTTCCCTGAACATGACCATTCTTATAGTATTCCTGTCCCTTGAAAAACGTTGTATCGCCAAAAATTTTCTTAATAGCGTCTTCAGTCAATTCTGCCATGTTTCACCTGACCCTGCCACAGCATTTCTTGCATTTGTTACCACTTCCAAAATTTTAAAAGTTTTTTTAAGTTATTAAAGAAAATGAATTTGTTCACTTCATTTTCATTCTCCAGATCAACTCCTGCTTTTTTTGCACCCATGAGCATTGATTTTGCAAATCCCCATCCACTGGAATCAGATGCATTCTTCACGATTTGCGAATCTATTTCTTTGACCGTTTTTGCAAGCCTTGATGCCTTTCTCAAGAGCTTTTTCTCTCCTAAAAAGTTAAAGAATGCAAAAAGGACAGGAGCAATCGATTTTGAAAAAAGACTTATCTGCTGTGACCTTCCCTGGAAGGATATCCAGGCAGCATTCAACAAGTCCGCTTTCATTCCATTTCTTTGGAGTTAATCCGATATGTGAATACATATATTCGGCAAAAATGGAGATAATAAATCCAGATTCTTGTTTTTGTTCTTCAGTCAAGCCTATAAAATGTTTGCTCTCGTGGAATGTTTTCTCCCACGCTTCGATTTTATTGAGGATTTCTTCCAGTTCTTCATCCGAATATTCTTCCGTCATTTTTTCTCATAATAACAGGGTGCATTTGTATAAAAATATGGCCTTTCAGCTTTTTATTCAGAACCATTCAGAACAATTCACTCCGCCCTGCATACCGCCTCATGCATGCATCGCCTTTCGCATTCAGCCATGCCGGGGTCTTTCTCCTCGTAGACCATCTCAGCCTTTTTGTCCCTTTCCTCAATCCACCAGCTTCGAAGGTCATCGCTGATTTGGAACAGGTCGCGCTCAACCAGGAGGCGATCGTCCTTGAAATTCAGGAAAACCGTGCATCCTATGTCTACGGGAACCTCATATATGCTTTCGAAAACAAGAGCATAGCCTGTTGCGTAAAGCTTGAAGGAGTTCACTTCTTCCTTTTTTATACCGGTTTTAACATCGAACATGATATTGTGCAGATAGTCGTAGCAGTCCATGCTGAGGATGCCGCTGCATCCTATCAGTTCACCGCTAATCTTATGTTCGATAAGGAAGGGCGCTGAAGTTGCAATCATATCTTCCTCTGTGGAATATGGCTGACTGCTCATGGCATCTCTGAATTTAGATTCGGCATTAGTGAGGACATGCTTCCAAACCATCCCTGCATATTTTTTTATGAGCTCAAGGTTTCCCTGGATATGCGTCTCAAATTTCTGCGAATTATACCACTCTTCAAAAGCTGGATTGAAGTTCCTCCGCCGTACCTGCCTGTATGCCTCGTTTATTGCAGCATGTGTAACAGAACCCAGAGATACAGGGTAT
>JAPZAV010000134.1 GCA_027460465.1 Candidatus Methanoperedens sp.
GGTGTTTAAGTTTATAAAGATATACTATTAATTTATACATACTGTATCAAAAAAATGATAAAGTCGATGGTATAGATGGTTTTTAGAGGAAAAATGAAGTAAATTGATAACTAAAACAACGGGTTTATGACATTATAGAAAAAGTCTCTAAATGCATGAGCATGGCTTTAAATATGAAAAGAAACAATTGTATTACGTGGAGGTGATATTTGAGATAGGGGCAAGATTTAAGTGAAAGGATATTTGCGAATCTAATTCGCATATATCAGTAGAGATATTCGAATTAAGCTTGTTATGAACAAGTTATATGCTAAATGCGTAAATAGAATAACGCATTTTCTTAAAAAAGAGGGCTCATCTTAATAAAAGAAATCAATGGGAGGAACAATATGGGTTTAAAAGATTTTAGTGACGAACAGTTGAAGGAAATGATTAAGGATCCGAACAAATTTTTTACGGATAAAAAGAATCAATATCAGTTACTGGGTCTAGATAGCGCAACTAAAAGGCGTATGGCTGATATAATGAAGTACGATCTGCAAATGGACAAAGCTGAAATAAAAGAAAGAATAAATAAGATGGCTGGAAAAGAAATTAGGACTGTGGTAATAAAGGACTAAAGAAATAATTCAATTTCAAGCCCTCTTTTTTTTTGAATATTCAGTGAGATAAATATGATTGGTAAAATTGATAAAGATGATGTCGACGATATTGAAGGATTTATTAATAAGAAACAAAGTAATTATGGTTCAATTCTTTCAATATCATTGACAAACCGTTGCCCTTTGAAGTGCGAACACTGTTTTATTAACGCATTACCTTCCAAAGGGGATGACATGGATATAAAAATGGTTTCCAATATAGCGTCTCAGTTGAAAGACCTGCAAGGAACAATTACGGATATTGGCATAACTGGTGGAGAACCATTTATGAAACCTCAAGAAATTAAGATTATTTCTAAAGCAGCGAATCGGATGGGGGCTACTGTTGGTGTTGTATCGAGTGGGTATTGGGCAAGTAGCAGAATAGAAGCGGAGCGAATTATCAATGAACATGAAGATATATCGGATTATAACGTTAGCACAGATGTCTACCATTTAAAAGTTGTTCCATTAACCAATATTAAAAATGCTTATGAAGCTGCGAAGAAAAATGGCAAGAATGTAACTATTCGATTCACTGAAGGATATGAAAACTTAGAAAAAGAAAGACTTTTACTGGAGGAAATCCGGGCATTTGCAGGAAAAGATATACATTTACAGAGTCTTATCCCATTTGGAAGGGCGGAACATTTGGACAAAAAATTTCCATTCACTAGAAAGAAGCCTCCTATACCTTGTCTTTCAAATGGTCCCGTAATCTGTGAAGATGGTACAGTGCTACCATGCTGCAATGCCCTTATCGCAGTACGTAAAAATCATCCATTGGTTTTGGGCAATGTTGCAACTGAAACTCTGTCCACGATTTATAAAAAAAGTTCAACAAATACCCTATTTCATTTCTTAAGGTTGTGGGGTAGCTATGGATTATATGAATTATTGAGGAAATCTTCTCTTTCGAACCTACTACCTACGAAGCACATGTTTTTTAATCCATGCTATACATGCGCGAAACTTTTCTCTATACCTCAAATTAACAAATACCTTGCAGAACTCGTTATGGATTTTGAACTTAGACTCAAAGTGGCCTCTGGATTAAGGTATTATTTGGAAGAGTCAATTTTTTTAGAAGAGTTGTTCCAGGATGAAGAATTTAAAATGAGAGTAATTGCCGAGATGAAAGGCGTATGAAAAATCCCCGAGTTCTTCTAATAATTATGCCATGGGCTCAAGCAGATAATCCTTCGATTCAAATGGGGATTCTCAAGAGTTCTTTATTGAAAAAAGGGATTGAATCAGATGTTGCTTATGAAAATATTTTTTTTAGTAAAAAGATTGGTCACGATCTTTATGCAACTTTGGCTTTTACCCCTTCTTTCAGCCTATTAAATGAGTGGCTTTTTAACAAATTGATTCGTGATAACTCAGAAAAGAAGTTTCTAGAGGATATAGAATATTTCAGTTATTTAAAAGAACATTTTCTGCAACAAGAACAACTAATTGGCATTGAATATGGAAGTAATTTGCTTACTGATGCATTAGGGCAGGAATACCTTGAACGGCTCATTTTTATGAGAGATAAGGCAATCCCTGAATTTATAGAAGAATCATTTAGTCGTATTGACTTTAACATCTATGATATTATTGGATTTACATGCACTTTCAATCAAACAATACCATCAATTGCATTGGCTAAGTTTATCAAGACAAAATTTCCAAATAAATTTATTATTATGGGTGGTGCATCGTTTGCTGGAGAAATGGGCATAGAACACATGAAGGTATTTCCATATATTGATTGTTGCGTTCACGGAGAAGGTGAAGATACCTTACCAGAAGTTATCCAAAGTTTCCGTAAAGACCATATCTTCAATAAGGAGAATGCATCTAATATACAAGGTATATCTTGGCGTTGTGGTAATGAGATTATTACAAATACCCCCCGTGATCTCTTGGCGAACCTTGATGAGAGTCCATTTCCAAACTATGATGATTATTTCTCTCAGGCAGCCGAAGCAAAAATGAAATTGGCTCCAAAGACCATTTTTTTTGAGAGTGCAAGAGGATGCTGGTGGGGTGAGAAAAAAAAATGTACATTTTGCGGTCTGAATGGTGATCAAGTACATTATCGCAGCAAATCTGCAGCAAGGATTATGGTTGAATTAGTTTATTTAAGTGCAAAATATAAGTGCCTTAACTTTTGCGCGGTTGATAATGTTATTAATGGAAATTATTTCAAAGAACTCTTACCAAAATTATGTGAACTTGACCTCGACATAACCCTTTTTTACGAAATAAGAGCTAATTTGAATAAGGAACAGGTACATCTGCTTTCAAATGCTGGAGTTGAGAAAGTGCAAGCAGGTATAGAAAGCTTTAGTAGCGAAATTTTAAGGTTAATGCGTAAAGGAACCACTCAATTACAGAATATTCAACTTCTAAAATGGTGTAAGGAATTTAAAATAGATGTAAATTATAATTTATTGTGGGGATTCCCTGGTGAAACTCCAACTCATTATAAAGAAATGGCGATTGTTATGTCGAAACTTGTACACCTTCAACCTCCACTTTATCCACCCAACCAGTTAGCCCTTGAACGTTTCAGCCCCTATTTTGATACCCCCGATGCTTTTTCAATTAAAAACATACAACCCAGCAAGAAATATGAATTTGTCTATCCATCGGACGCGGATCTGTTTAAACTTGCTTATAAATTTGAGTACTCGATAGATGGAAATCCAACTGATTTTAGTTATATTCATGAAATTTCAAAAGTACATAAAAATTGGCATGATAGATATTATAGTTCCGAACGACCGCTCTTATTTTATCTTAAGGGGGTGAATTTTCTTGAGATATTTGACACTCGAGAATCTGGATTAGGAACTTTTATGCTGGAGGACGCAGCATCCGATATATATTTATTTTGCGACAGAATTCGCTCATTAGATACTATAAGAAAATATATCAAAGAAAAATACGAAGCCTCATATACAGAATCTGATATAAATAGTATTTTATCATATTTAGTTGAAAGAAATGTAATTATTACTGAAAATAATAAGTTTCTGAGTTTAGCTCTTCCAAAAAAAAGTATTGAATCTGATATTTCTGCTATTGCTGGTAATGATATGTGGAAATGACAGACAAAAATTACAGAAACCTCTTGAATTTGAGATAAATGTTATCATACAGCTTCTTTTTTTCATTCATTCCAGATATATCAATTTCGCAAACAAGATCGATCCTTGAAGAATACTTTGACAGCAATTCAGCCGCAAGAGGCGACTTTCCGGCTGCGAGGAAAACAAGTTGATTTTCATGTTCAGAAGCAGCCAGCTGCTGCTCTATCAGCTGCTTTATGAAATATTTTCTGTTCAGGATCACCTCATCGTACCAGCTGCAGACCGCATTGCATTTATCGAGAAGATCATCTCCTGAAGACAGATCGAGCTGGTTAATAATTTGAAGAGCTGTCCCTTCGTTGTATGATCTTTCTGACCACCGCATGACCAGTGCGGCTGTTGGCTCAAGCTTCAGTCTGGACGTAACGCCTCTATTCCATATGCTACCATGGCCTCATCCTTCAGAAAATCCCAGGAATAATTCTTTATGTTCAGGTACCACTTCTTTCCATCTCCATTCTGATTCTCTCCCATTCAAACAACTGTTTCTGGGAGCTTATAACTTTTCATGCCAGAGCCGATGGATGTAAGATAATTATTAAATATAATTAAAGTATATTACCAGGATCAAGTGGTGAAACATTGTTCACAATCCAGAACATCCAGGCAAGAGAGATACTCGATTCAAGGGGCAATCCAACCGTAGAGGTTGATGTATTCACAGAAAGCGGATTTGGAAGAGCGAGCGTGCCTTCTGGTGCTTCGACAGGGAAACACGAGGCGCTTGAACTGAGGGACAAAGACAAGCGGTATCTCGGAAAAGGGGTCAGGATCGCGGTATACAATGTCAATGCAGAAATAAAAAAAGCGATTGTGGGCATGGATGTCCGTAACCAGCGTGATATTGATAAGATAATGATCGAGCGGGATCACACCTCCAATAAATCGAAGCTTGGCGCAAATGCCATCCTTGGCGTCTCTCTGGCTGTCGCTCATGCAGCAGCAGATTCGCTCGGGCTCCCGCTCTACAGGTACCTGGGAGGTACAAATGCATTCACGCTCCCCGTTCCCACGATGAATGTATTGAATGGAGGAAAGCACGCAGGCAACAGGCTTGCGATACAGGAATTCATGATCCAGCCTCTGATTGCAAAGACTTATTCAGAGGCACTGCGAATGGGCGTTGAGACCTATCATACTCTTGGCTCCATACTTTTGAAAAAATATGGCAACTCTGCAATAAATGTTGGATATGAAGGAGGTTATGCACCACCTCTTCAGAACTCCAGAGATGCGCTTGATGCCCTCATGTATGCCATAGAAGAGATGGGGTATGAGAAAAATATCACGATAGGTCTGGATGCAGCAGCTTCCGAGTTTTACAGGGATGGTAAATACGACATCGATGGAACTGCAATGTCAGGCGGGGAGTTGACGGATCATTATATCGAACTTGCGAAGACATATCCGATCCTCTCGATCGAAGATCCTTTTCATGAAGAAGCATTTGATGATTTCGCAGTTCTGACAGGGAAGCTGAAAGATAAGATGATCGTGGGCGATGATCTCTTCGTGACAAATATTAAAAGGCTTGAACAGGGCATTAAAATGAACGCCGGCAATGCACTTTTGCTAAAAGTCAACCAGATCGGCACGCTGTCAGAAGCCATCGACGCAGCAAGGCTTGCGCAGAAGAATAAATACAGAGTCATCGTAAGCCACAGGTCTGCTGAGACCGAGGATACGACCATTGCTGATATCTCGGTTGCTATCGGAGCCGAATTGATAAAGACCGGAGCACCTGCTCGAAGCGAGAGAAACGCGAAGTACAATCAGCTGCTCAGGATCGAAGAAGAGCTCGGCAACGCCGCGAAATATATTCAGCTCTGACGCTCCTGCAAGCCGCTGATCTATCTTTTTATTTTCGGTCCTACCAATAAATATATGTAGAGGGATAGTAAATTCATCATGCAATAATCCCAGGGAGGAGGACATGACAGAAGACAATGTTGTATACATCGGAAACAAACCTGTGATGAACTATGTTGTCGCAGTGGTTACGCAGTTTAACAATGGAGCATCTGAAGTCACCATCAAAGCAAGAGGAAGGGCAATATCACGAGCTGTTGATGTGGCAGAAGTTACAAAGAACAGATTCCTGGTAGATTCCAAGGTTAAAGATATAAAAATAGCCACTGAAAAAATGGCTTCAGAGAGAGGAGAGTCAAATGTCTCCACAATGGAAATTGTTATGACAAAATAGTCTCTATTTCTATTGCCTCTATTTTTCATTGATGCTATGTACGGCTGTCGTTGCTATCGAATATAAGTTATTTATTATTAATGATTGATTATAAGAATTTTGAGCATGAAAATCACAAATTATTTAAGGCAGCAGAAAAGATATCAGCTATCCTCAAAAACGGGAAAAAAGGGTCCACTTCAGGATAGGAAAAAGTCTCAGGAAAACAATTAAAATGATGTAGCGAGGAAAAAAATAATGGCATTTATCAGCAGGAGTTTATACTCTTCATTGAAAAAAAAATATGCATTGATCGTAATAACGGCGATTTTTTTATTGATACCAGCAGCCTCTGCGCAGCAGGATGTATCCTGTTATCACTGCCATACTCCGGTTGTCACTGAATTCAGGAACAATGTCCACTATAAAATAGGCTTCACCTGCGCTGACTGCCATGGAGGAAGCATTGAAACGAATGCCAGTGTGATCTCATATAATGTGATGTCAGGAAACTTCATCGGGCGTCCGACGAGGCTGAATGTAACCATGGTCTGTGAAAAATGCCACATAGAGGAAACAAAGAATTACAAGCAGAGCATCCACTGGGAGCAGATCGAAAAAGGTCATCTGGAGGCTGCTACATGCACAGACTGCCACGGTATCCATGAAATACGTGCGATTAAAGACCCCAAATCCCCTTCAAACCATCAGAACAGTCCTGCTACATGCGCAAAATGCCACTCTAACACGGAACTGATGAGTGCATGGTATTACGGTATCAAGACAGACAGATTTGACACTTATAAAGAATCCTTCCACTGGAAGGCGCTGAGAAACGGGTATAACGTGGTTGCGACCTGCGCGGACTGTCATGAAAATCATCTGACAAAAGCACATACAGATCCGGCTTCAAGTACATATCCTGCCAACCTTCCCATGACGTGCGGTCAAACAGACTGCCATCCTGGTGTGAAATTCGATGCCAAGATAGCAGCAGGTCTTGTACACGACAAAGAATCCCTGCATTCAGGAGATCTACTATTCAACAAAACGGGCATGAACCCGCAGATAGCGGCATACTATCTCGGTCCGTTCGACCTTGCATACTGGATAGCTATATTCTTCAAGATTCTTACAACCAGCGTGATAGGGATTTTTGCAGGAATGGTGATTCTGGATTTTGTATCGCGATTCAAGATGCAAAAGAGATGGTGAATCATGGTCAAGCAAAGATTGATTGAGGTTTCTGGATCACAAAAACTTGCAGGAGATAATAAAATGGGTGAAGTTTTCTTTAAAAGGTTTACATTCAACCAACTTGTACAGCACTGGATTATGATCGGGTCTTTCATGTTATTGGTCGTAACAGGGATGCCTGTTAAATTCCCTGATGCTTGGTGGTCGCCAGTGATCATAGGCCTCGTGGGTGGATTTGAAATGAGAACCACGTTACACCATGCTGCAGGCATTGGAATGGTCATTTTAGGGATATATCACGTTACATTCCATCTTTTTGTTGATAAAGAATCCCTGCTCGAGAGGAAAATAATGCCCACTCTGACAGATGCAAAGGATTTCTGGCAGACGATCATGTTTTACCTTGGAAAAGCAGAGCAGCCAAAATACGGAAGGTATAGCTGGAAAGAAAAATTCGATTACTGGGGAGCCTTCTGGGGAATGGTAATGATGTGCGTCACAGGACTTGTATTGATGTTCCCCTTCATTGCAATGAACTTCATTCCATTCGCATATGTGCATCTGGCAACCATTATTCATACGGATGAGGCACTGCTGGCAACTCTATTTATCTTCATAGTCCACTGGTGGAATGTTCACTACAGTCCCGAGGTGTTTCCCATGTCGAAAGCCTGGCTCACAGGGAATCTCTCTGAAGAGCAGATGAAACATGAACATCCCCTGGAGTATGAAGAGGCGATGAGGCAGATGCAGGAGAATACTGCCAATTCTTCATGAAGATATTTCAAAGGTATCTGGCAAATTCTTAAATATTTCTCTGAGTATTTGAAACAGAATCCTGAGATGAATGAATATGCACAAGAAACATGATTATTGGAAGGGCAAACCGATATCTCCTCTACTTCTTACAGAAAACATGACGGTCACTCAACTGGTCGATGACATCTTTGACAGTATGGGTTATAATGCGAAACGTCTGGCAGAGGCATGCCATCTCTTCAAGACCATGATAGATGAGAACTCAATTGTATGTCTGACCCTTGCCGGTGCGATGACGCCGGTGGGTATGGGGGGTGCGATCATAAAAATGATGGAAAAAGGGTTTGTGGACTGGATCGTCACTACGGGTGCGAACACATATCACGACATGCATTTTGCATACAGGCTGCCCGTGCACCAGGGGGATTTCACAGCAGATGATAATGAACTGGCAGATAACGATGTTGTCAGGATCTACGATGTTTATATTGATATGGAGCGGACGCTGATAGCTCAGGATAAGATCGTGCAGACCATCACACAGAATGCACTTGAAAAAAATGAATTTCCTGAAAAATTCTCGACTGCATATTTTTTCGATATCCTCGGAAAAGGGGTGCTTGAGACAGCAAGAAATCCTGAGCTCTCATTCATCGCATGTGCCTCAAAAAACAATGTGCCTGTGTTTGTGCCAGCCTTCGCGGATTCGTCCATTGGAATGGGGACAAGTTATCTCCCCATTATGGCATGTGCAGGATCAGGTTCCAGGCTGCTCGGTTCAAAGGATTTTGTAGACCCGAGCCCGACAATGGATGTGCTTGAGAGTGCAGCCATCGTGTACCACAGTATGATCAATAATGTTCCGCGCGGGGTTCTTGAAGCTGGAGGAGGTGTGCCCAAGAACTTCCTGCAGCAAACAGGCCCCACGATCTCCCAGATCATCGGAATAGAATGTCCTGGTGAGGATTATGTTGTTCAGGTCACGGTTGACCGCCCTGATACAGGAGGTCTCTCAGGTGCGACCATCAATGAAGGCAAGTCGTGGGGAAAGATCCCGAAAGCGGGTGAGGGTAACGTTGTTCCATATCTTGATGCCACTGTGGGCGTTCCGATAATCTTCGCGTATGCGCTTGAGAACTGCAGACCCAGAAAGCCAAAGAGATTGAGCCGAGATCTTAAAGAAATGACACAGGAACTGATCGAAGCTGCAGTGATGGAAGCCGGGAAATAGCAAATAAACACTTATATCCTTCTTTCGACAATCCATAAACAAGTGATTCCATGAAAACCATAGAAACATCGGAAGGCATCGGAGGCATGCTGGCCTCATTTCGAAAACTCGCCCGCGGAAGGAAAAAGATAACGTTCATTGGCTGCCCTGGCTGGTGCAATCCGTTTGCCGAGCTTTTAGGTTATGTGCTAAGAGATGCAGGAAAAGAGATGGTCTTCATACCAAATCTCAGGAAAGATCTGGCAGCAAAGGTAGAAATGACAGATTACGGGATGCAGCTTGGAGAAAAAACAGACCCATATTCTGATACCGTGGTTCTTCTTGGAGGTCTTGCAATGCCAAAAATGGACGTGGATGTTGGAGGGCTCAGGGAATTGATAGACGAGATCACAGACGGGCATGAGGAAAGACATATCCTTGGCGTCTGCGTTGGCGGTGTTTTCCAGAAAGCCGGCTGGGATAAACTGATAGATTTTGATTATCTTGTTGATGCGGACATGGAAGTCGTAACTTACGGATTCAAGTAACTATGGAATGGGAACCCGAAGCATTAAAAGAACTCGAGAAAGTACCCCAGCACGTCCGCAGCATGGCGAAGATTGGCATCGAGACCTCTGTGGAAAAGAAAGGCAAAACCACAGTGACCATTGAGGATGTCAGGGAGGCAGCCGAGCAGTTCAGGGCTCTGATGAAAAAGGACGATAAAACAACCAGGATCGCAGTTGTGCGATGCGATATTGTGAGCGAGGTCTGCCCGGGCGTGGCATGCTTCAAGGCTTTCAATAAAAGAAAAGTACATTTCTCCCGGTACGGTAAGGATACCGAGATCATCGGCTTCTTCACATGCGGCGGATGCCCTGGAAGAAGGGTTTTCAGGCTTGTGGATAGCCTTCTCAAGCATGATGTTGATGTGATCCATCTGAGTTCATGCATGCTTATGGAAAAAAGCTATTCCAGATGCCCTCATCTTGAGGACATCAAACAGATGATCCTCAAAAAGGGCGTGAAGGTGGTTGAAGGGACGCATCATTAGTTTTATGGGTGAAAAGAACCTGATAATTGAGAAAGCTTTATTAATGTTCGTCGCTATACGAATAGTATGGAGGTATTATGACCATAACGAAAGATATGACTATTGATGAAGTAGTCAATCAGAATCCGGAAACCATGATTGTATTCATGCGGCATGGGCTTCACTGCGTTGGATGCCATGTATCAGCATTTGAGAGTATCGAGGAAGGTGCAACTGCACACGGGATTAATGTGGATGCGCTGGTATCTGACCTGAATAAAGTAGCGGCTTCTGGAAAGAAGTAGCACTCACGCAACGACTCTTGTGCCGGCGCTGCCTTCAAGCGCCGGGATCGCTTTATCAAGGCTGGAAATGATCGCTATTTTTCCGCCCGACATTATGAACCTGACCGCTGCCAGTACCTTTGGTTCCATGCTGCCTTTTCCGAAATGTCCTTCCCTGATATAGCGCCTGGCTTCTGAAACAGTTATTACATCAAGGTCTACCTGATTTTCTTTCCCATAATTCAGAGCTGCTTTCTCCACATCCGTGAGTATAAGGAATATCCCGGCTCCCAGGGTTGATGCAAGTAAGCTTCCTGTCAGGTCTTTATCTACTACGCCCTCAATGCCGGTGAGAAGATCATGCTTCAGTATGACTGGGATCCCCCCTCCCCCGGCAGCGATGAGGATCACACCCTCTTCGATGAGTTTTCCGATAACTGCTTCTTCAACGATCTGAATTGGCTCAGGTGAGGGCACCACCCGCCTGTAACCTTTTTTGTCCCTGATCATCCTGATCCCCTGCCCCATCATCTTTCTGGCTCTGGATTCGGGATAATAAAGACCTATGGGCTTGGTCGGGTTCTTAAAGGACGGGCAGGATTCATCCACTACCACCTGAGTAAGTACGGTCAGAACCTGTTTTTCGATCCCTCTTTCTTTCAATCTGTTGCAGAGCGATTGCTGGAGCATATAGCCAAGCATACCCTGGGTCTGGGCTCCGCATACGTCAAGCGGCTGGGGATGCACAAGCCCGCACTCTTCCTGCATCGCAAGTATGTTCCCTATCTGAGGTCCATTTCCGTGCGTCAGAATGACTTCGTATCCTTTCCGGACGATCTCTGCGATTTCAGCGCAGGTCTCATCGATCATTCTCTGCTGTTCAACAGGACTTCCTTTTGCCGGGTTCAATATCGCATTTCCACCGATTGCTATGACAATTCTTTTCATGATCCACTCTATGAGCATCAATAGCCTTAAATAGATTTAAATACTCTGTTTATATTATGAGAAGGCTTGAGGTACTGGTTCTGTTCCTGTTACTGTCAGTTGTAATGGTAGGCCTTTCAACACCATTGTGGTGGAATTATGCACAGCCGTATATCCTGGGACTGCCAGGCTACATTGACGGTATTGTCAGGGATATTAAGAACTTCATGGATCATGTCTTAACCAGCATAAAAGTAGCGTTCGTTAGCTCTATATACTCTCAGAATAATTTCAATCCCGGTAATTGAATGAAGACCTGTATAATGTGCGGCGGCGAGGGTACAAGACTGCGCCCTCTCACTTTTGATAGACCGAAACCGATGATTCCGCTCCTGAATAAACCTTCACTGGTGCATCTTGTTGAACATCTTGCAAAGGAAGGTTTCAATGATATCGTGCTCACCCTTGGTTATCTGGGAGGGGAAATAGAAAATGCACTTGGCGACGGGAGCATGTACGGCGTGCACATAGAATACGTGCATGAAAAAGATAAGCTTGGAACAGCAGGCGGTGTCAAAAATGCAGAAGAACTGTTCGAAGGCGAGCCTTTCATGGTGGTGGGCGGTGACCATGTCATGGACCTGGGACTGCGCGAGTTCATTCGATTCCATGAGAAGAACGATGCGCCAGTCACCATCGGCCTCATCCCAATAGACGATCCCAGAGAATACGGTATAGCTGATATGGATGTCAATAACAGTATAACCCGCTTTTTTGAAAAACCAGGACCAGGCGAGATCTTCAGCAACCTTGCAAGCACAGGGATATATGTATGCGATCCAGAGGTACTGGACTGGATACCGAAGCAGAAGTACGATTTTGCAAAAGATCTCTTTCCTGATATGATGAAAAAAAGAAAGAGCATCAATGGTTTCCTTGTGCGAGGGAAGTGGACAGATATCGGCAACCCGCAGGCTTACAGGGAAGCATGCAGATGGATGCTCGAGCAGATGCCCGGTACAAAGATATCAGGAAGGCTCAATATCAAGGACTCGAAAGTTACAGGTCCAATAGATATCGGACATGATGTATCCCTGGGTTCAAATTCATCAATCGTAGGACCTATCGTGATAGGTGAAAATACTACGATCGAGGATAATGTCCTGATAGGACCGTATACTGCCATTGGATCGAACTGCTGGATCGGAAACAACTCAAGAATACTGTCATCATATATCTTTGAGAATGTCGAAATAGGCACAAACACGGCGATCTCGGGCGCGATAATCGACAATGCTACCATGATAAAAGACTCGTGCATACTTGAGACAGGCACTGTGATCGGTCCGAGGGTAATAATAAATAAAGACGTCACAGTGAATACTACTGTCAGGATATGGCCAGAGGTCAGGGTAAAAGAGGGAACAAGGGTGAGCGAGAATATAGGGAATGATGATTTCGGGAATGATATGAAAGGCTCTTAAGCTTCCTGGATCTCTACAGAACCATCTTTCCTACCGATATATACTGCATCTATCTTTGTGAAGATCCCGTGTTCCACCACTCCGGTGCACTGCGAGAGCTTCTCGCCCAGGGAAACAGGATCGTTTATTTCTCCAAAATCCACATCCATAATAAAATTCCCGTTGTCAGAGATAACCGGGCCGTATTTTTTTATACCCAGACGAAGTTCTGCTTTTCCACCGAGCTTCTGTATCTGCTTTTCGACAAGTCTTCGCGCAAAAGGCAGGACCTCAAGAGGGACAGGGTGATCCAGTACCTTTGCGCACTTGGATTCATCCACTACCACGATGAATTCTTTTGAAGATGATGCCACGATCTTTTCCTGTGTATGCGCACCTCCACCTCCTTTGATCGCGATAAAGCCAGCTATCTGGTCAGCACCGTCGATGTCGATATCAAGGACAGGATGCTCATCCAGTGTCGTGAGAGTTATCCCGCATTCCGCAGCCAGAAATGCAGACTGATAGGATGTGGGTACGCCCAGGATATCGAGCCCTGAAGCCACGCGCCTGCCGAGCTCCTCTATCGCCCAGGCAGCGGTTGTGCCTGTGCCGAGTCCTACGACCATGCCGTCTTTTGCAAGATGCGCAGCTTTTTCTCCGGCTGCCTGTCTGGGATCGATCCGGGCTGAGTTTTTCATGGTGTCCTTTTAATGCATTTTCTACTTATAAAATATTCATTCACTTCGCCAGCTTCAAAAACACATCCTCAAGGTCTGGCTGTGAGGTCTCAATGTTCTTTACATGGATATCGCAGAACTTCTTTAAAATAAGATCAAGGATGGATTCAACGTTCTCTGCCACGATCTTTATTCTTCCAGCATCATGGATCATGTCAAGGATCCCTGGTATATCTCTTAGAACAGCAGGATCAAATGCTCCTTTGTAATCTATGGTTATAGTCTCGCCCAGCTTCAGCTGCTTTTTCAATTCCCCTGGTGTGGCGTCCGCTATTATCTCTCCTTTCTTGATGAACGCTATGCGCTCGCAGAGCTGCTCAGCTTCCTTCATATAATGAGTGGTGAGAACTATGGTGATATCCTTTTCATCGTGTATTTTTTTAATGAGCCTCCTTATCTTTATCGCCATGTCAGGGTCAAGACCGACCGTGGGCTCATCCAGAAAAAGCAGGCGGGGCTCGTTGATCAGTGCTTTGGCGAGCGAAAGCCTCTGCTTTATGCCTGTTGAGATCGAATCGAACCTGACATTCCTGAAAGGCTCAAGTTCAAGGGTAGAGATCACATTCTCTATGGCTTTCTCCTTATCTCTGATCCCGTACAGCATCGCAAAATAGCGCAGGTTTTCATACACGGTCAGGCTCCAGGGAAAATTCGGGTTCCCGCTGCTGACGTTCACTATGCCTTTCACCCTGTTCGCTTCCGTGAGCGCATCCAGCCCGAAGATCTCCACCTTTCCCCGGTCTGGTATCGTAAGCGTGGACAGGATGGATATGAGCGTGGTCTTGCCTGCTCCGTTCGGACCCAGGATGCCGAAGATCTCACCTTCGTTTATATGAAGGGAGACATTTTTCAGCACTTCTTTTTTCCCGTTCATGCCATGTTTGAAATACTTATATACCCCTTCGGCTTTGACCGCGATCATGGGCAGATTATCGGGCTGATAGGTAAAAAGAGTTGTTATTTCATCCCCGGAGAATTGGACTTTTCGACGAACGTAAACTATATAAGTATGTTCGTACATATACGAACTTATAGTGGGCAGATAACAAAACTTTTTTCTACACCACCATAATCCCTATCTGCCCACTATCCTCCTATCCTTTTCGAACTTCGAGATGAAATAAAGGTAACAGTCATCATTTTTCTACATGAACAAGGAAAGAATTTGGAATTTCGCATCCATTGACCTGAAGGAAGGATTCAATCGAGAAGCGTGGAAGGAATTGTCATTGAGATTTGCATTATGATAATTAACATTATCATTAAAATTTCCAATAGAAATAAAGGGGTTGAATAAATAAGATTGAAATAAATCATCAGCAGGTATCATTGCTGACGGATCGCATGGTAATGACTCCGAAATACCGTGGGAAATCCTGACAGGTATGCTTGTTTTCGTTACAGAGGCAATTATTAGAGGAACTTGTGCTAAAATGAGCATCACCATCGAAGAATGGTGCGATGATCATCTTTGGGCTCCTGGCTGTTAGGGCGACGGATATCCTCTTTTTGAATGTTCCACTCCAGAGAGGGCGCATGAGAAAGACGTATAGCAATGACAAGGGCGGGTCAGACTCCTGGTGCGCTGTATACCTCTATTCCTGCCCTTCGGGTGGGGTTAGCGCTTGTTCCCCCACGCAAAAACAAAAAATAAGATGCGAGGATGTCACAATGTTATTTTGTAGCCTGTTGCATCCTCAAACAGAGGCTCCGCAGGAGCGCTGGCGGAGTGCGGTGAGTAGTCACTGCACCACGATAGGAGTTCATGCTCGTATAAAGCGATGGGAGAATAGTGAGATATCGATTTCATAGGAATCGTAGATTGTGACCTTCCCTGATCTATTTACGACCTAAATGATTCACCACGTGATCGGTGAGCAGCAGTTCTCATAGCCTGGTACATTGCAGGGCAGATCTAAAGTGTTTGTAAATTTCATTCGAAAAATGGAGAACGGTGCTGTTAATATCCAGAAAAACCGAAATAGAGGTATGAAGTGGAGGTATTCCCATGACTTACAATGAAAAACTGGCTGAACGAGTCCGTAATACGCTGGCGGGACTCAAGGGGCTGACAGAGAAGAAGATGTTTGGAGGAATCTCCTTCATGCTCAATGGAAAAATGTGCTGCGGTGTAGTGAAAGAAGATCTGGTCGTTCGCGTCGGTCCAGAGCGTTACGAAGAAGCATTGGCTGAGCCTTACGTTCGCCCGATGGACTTCACCGGTCGTCCCCTCAGAGGATTCGTGTTCGTCAGCCCACCAGGGTATCAGACAAACGAGGCTCTCGCGAATTGGGTGGGACGCGCTGCACACTTCGTGACATCGTTATCGAAAAAGTAAACCTGATGTGAAAATTGAAAAAGAGAAACCTTAGCTCAACTACATGTCCACCATAAGGGGCCATTATATCAAAAATTAGGCGCGTATACCTCCGATTCATAATCGGGGGTCGTTGGCTGCTGACATTGGTTTTTTATGCTTTTAGATGCAAGAAAAGCCAAAACAACCTTTTTCAGAACTAAAACCAGGCGCACATCATCACAAAATGTATTAAGAAAATAGAGATTCAGCATAAATTAACATAAGCATTTTAATTTATTTTCATTATAATTAGGAGAAAGGTTTATCATACATTGGAGTAAATATTCTTAATCATTGAAATGGTGACGAGAGAAACGATTTCTCTTCAAAATTTATTTAATTAAACCATACTTTAAAAAATCCGAGATGCATGGGGATTTGCCTAATAGGGTTGTGTGGTGAATGCATCGAGCGCTGAAGTGGGGCGCTATTCAAGGCAGCAGTGGGCGAGCCTTGTCGAAAGGTAAAGAACAAGAAATGGAGGTAAATAGTATGGCAAACAAGAGTAAGGAAAGG
>JAPZAV010000135.1 GCA_027460465.1 Candidatus Methanoperedens sp.
CATCGCCCAGATCACTGTATGCATTTCCCAGATTTCCGAACCATTTTCCTTCGTTTCTCTTATCCCCAGTTTCCTGTGCGATCCTGAGCGCTTTTTCAGAGTACTCTATAGCTTTTCTCGCCTCACCAAGATCACGGTAGGCACTGCTCAGGTTTCCGAGCGATGCGCCTTCGTTTCTTTTATCTCCAATCTCCTGTGCGATCCTGAGTGCTTTTTCATAATACCCGATAGCTTTTCTTACATCTCCAAGAGAGTGGCAGGCATTACCCAGACTTCCGAGCCATATTCCTTCGTTACCTCTATCTCCAATTTTCTGGGAAATCCAGAGCGCTTTCTCATAGTACTCTATAGCTTTTCTCGTCTCACCAAGATCACGGTAAGCATCGCCAATGTTTCCGACGGATGCACCTTCGTTTACTCTATCTCCAAATTCATGTGCAATCCTGAGAGCTTTTTCGTAGTATTCGATGGCTTTTCTTGCCTCACCCAGATCACTGTAAGCATTGCCCAGGCTTCCAAGCCATATTCCTTCATTTCTTTTATCCCCAATTTCCTGGGCGATCCTGAGAGCCTTTTCATAGTACTCTATGGCTTTTTTCACATCTCCAAGGTCACTGTAAGCACTGCCCAGGCTTCCGACCGCTATGCCTTCGTTTATTCTATCTCCAATTTTCTGTGCAAACTTGAGCGCTTTTTCATGATATTCCAGCATCTTCTCATGTCTACCCCAAATCCAGTATACTGATCCAATGCTGTTTAGATCTGTTGCCATTCCTTTAATGTTCTTGAGTTCTTCACGCAATATTTCCGAGTCTCTTATAGTCCACAGCTTCTCTTTCTTCTTGCTAATAGACAACTACCTCTTGTGCGGGTTTTTAACTGAATCAGTAAACTTCAGTCACTATCTTGTTGCCTTCCAACCAGATATCCGCATTCTCTTTTTTTCCCAGGGCCCGATCAATCTCCTCTGGTATACCTATAACCCGCCGTCCACCGCTTGTGGTGATTTTCCGTTTGAAAATCACATTAGGTTTTCGGAATTTCTTTATCAGCTCTTCCACTTTTTCGCAGGATACCGCATCTACATATTCTTCACCACATGTCGGGCATCTTGTACCTGTAAGCCTGGTTATTACGATTTCTCTCCCTTCAACTGTGGTGATAAGGGTGATATCACTGGCTTCTCTTGTCTGTGTTCCGCATTGCACACATTTGATCTCTATTTCGCTCATGTTATCACATCTCCTCTCGGATTACTGTTATAATTATCAGAGTTTGTTTGAGTATGAAAGTGATACGAATGCCTTTACTTTCACGATCCCATCCACGCATGGTATACCGTAAATCTCCGAAAGCATCGGTTTCTTGTTTGTATAGTGAACCGTGAAGCAGTACCAATTTGATGTCTGAAGGATAGATGCTTCTCTCAGCCATCCTTTCAAGCGCATGTTTTGGTAGCATATATCTTCGCTGTTCGAATAATTCCAGTGCTTTTTTGCGGGTCTCTTCAAACAGCTCCATGGTTTTCACTACATTTTATCTTATATATCTCTTTACATATAGATTTAACGCATAGGAGTTGTGCCGTAATCAAGACGCATCGGCAGCCAATGCACATTCACCACCCCTCCACAAAAGCAGGATGAAACCTCCTGTAGCTCTCATGCACCTGCTCGAAGTCCTCCCCAACCTTCTCATAGTGCCTTTCCTTGACCGCCATAGTATGCCCTGCTGCCACAGCAGATAGCTTCCTGCTCCCGCCTGCATTATCGTGATGGCGTTCACCCGCCTCACGCAGAGCCATGCAGGTAACAAGATGCCTGGGGTGGATCTCTCCTGTCCTGGTATCGTAATATTTCATGTCTTTCTGTATCCCCAGGAGCTTCGCATAGTGGTTTATCCTGTCTTTGAACCATGCCATTGTGAGCATGTTCCCGTCGACGTTCACGAATATGCAGCCTTTCTTGCGATTGCTCACTACCGTTTTCAGCATCAGGTTCGTATTCTCAGTAAGAATAACGGTGCGGGGTTTTGAAGGCAGGTAGATCTTCTTACGCCTGTCGCCTTTTGCAGGCGCAGTCTTCTGCTTCACCCTGACCGCCGTGACCAATCGCTGTTCCCTGTCCCAGTTCTCTATCAGCAGGTTCAGGACTTCAAAAGGACGGAGCTGCGTCTCATAGATGATCCTGAAAAATAACTTCTCTCTCAGAGGAATCTGGGGCGAGGTGCATATCGCCCTGCATTCCTCGACATTCATCCCTCGATCGAGCAGCGCCTGGTCAGTGAGTAACTTACCATTTGTGATTCGGGTTGATTTTTGTGTTAAAATTGCCTGTTTTACCATAGGAGTTCACACCTTTACTTACCATTTCAGGTATTAAATGGTAAGTGATTATGCATCGTTCTTGATATTCCCTTCGCTGTCATACCACTCGCACGGCATTGAATGAACATAGATTTCTTTTTCAGGGACTCCTGCACTGATATAGTCCCTGCCTTTTATTTCTCTTCCGCACTTCGCACATTTCATGTTATTTCTTCCTTTTTCCTATTTTCTTTTTTATTTTTTTTATTTAGGGTATCACCAGTATTTCTACGTACATACACGCTAAGGAAATAGGCATAGTTGTTTTAAAAAATCTCAGTTTTTGACTTTTTATTTCCATTAAAAAGAATGGAAATTTTCATAAACAAAGTAAAAAGGTATAATACTCGCATTTACATGAACAATTTGCACTTTTCTCAGGACCAGTTAGTACAGGTTGCCAAACTCTCAGATATGGATATAGCTTTTATTGATGAATGTCGAGGGGAGCAGAACAAGTTAGGGTTAGGGTATCAGCTTGGTTTTATTCATCTGTTCAATCAGTTTCCTGCAGAGGTGCCTTTCGAACCAATAGAGGAGTTAGTAGCCTACATCGGTCTTCAGCTTGATATCGCTCATAGCCTAATCGATCAGTATAAGAAACGGCAGCAAACTATCGCAGAACACCGAAAACGCATTCAAGAGTATTTGAATTTCAAACCGTTTCATCCTGAAGGAGTAGAATTACTGAATGATTTTCTTTATAAAGAAGCTTTACAAATAGAGCCGACAGACTCTTTGCTGGTAAAAGCAACGCATTTTTTGCGGGCCAATCATATTCTCAATCCTGCTGAGGACACATTGAGGCGAACTATTTATGAGCAGCGAAAAAAAGCCAGGAGCTATATTTTTAAAACTATTAACGCTCAGCTTTCTCCTGCACTCAAGGAACGCCTGGATTCACTGTTACAATCCGGTGAGCAAACCATCTCACCGTTTCACCAGATAAAAAATGTACCGCAAAAACCGTCTGAATCCGGAATGAGACTGCTATCCGAAAAGCTATCAACGATCGAACAAACCGGAGCATTAACGATTGACCTCAACTGGTTGAATAACAATTACAAAAGGCACCTGAGCAGCTATGCAATTAATAGTGATGCTCAGCGGTTACGGCGGTTAACGCCGGTGCATCGGTATGCCTCCCTTATCTGCTTCTTGCAAGATGCCTATCAAGATGTCATTGATCACATCTTCGACATGTACTCAAAAGCGCTAACAGGCGTACATTCTCAGGCAGAAACAGGTGTCAATAACTACAATAAAGAAAAGCGGGGTGTTATCCGATCTTGCCTAACTCACCATAAAAAACTGTGCCGTGAGTTACTTGCGGTTGCTGATGGAAGCTCAGATTTAACAACCGTGTTAACAAAATTTCCGTCTACCAACCTGCAAGAACAAATTGAAGAGGTGGAAGTACTTCTGAGCGGCAAATATTCCAATAGTCTCAATGTTGTTGCTGACCGATTCAGCTATCTGCGTAAACTGGCAAAGCACCTCCTTGAAAAACTGAAGTTTGATGTTGCTGATACGGGTAATGAGTCACTGCTTGTTGCAATGCAGCTTGTTCTTGAGTTAATCAATGGCACTAGACGAAGCATACCAGACGATACGAGACTGGATTTTCTTCCAAAGAATATACAAAAGGCTGTCGTAGAGAATGGAAAGATTAATCGGAAAAAATACGAAGTGGCTACCTTTACCGCCATTCGGGATCATGTCAAGTGTGGCAATCTTGCCATTATTGGCAGCAAGCGTTTTGGAAAACTTGACAATTTTTTCATCGGTCATGAGCAATGGGAACCGATTAAGGAGACGTTTTACCAGAAATCGAAATTACCACGAAATTCGAGCGATGTTGCGGCGTATCTTACAAACCGGTTGCAAAAAGCATTTGATTACTTTTTTGAACATGAAAAAAACAACCCCTTTGCCAAAGTTGGGAAAGAGGGATGGATACTGTCTACTGATGCTGCTGAAACCTTGAGTAGCGAACAGAAACAAAAACTCGAAGCTCTCATGCAATGGCTTTCTTCCCATATGCGGACAATCAAGCTTCCCGATCTGTTAATAGAGGTTGATAACGACTTGCATTTTACCGACCAGTTTTTGCCTGCAACCAAGAGACAGGGACGAGCAGAAGATATCTGCACTATCCTCTCTGCCATTATGGCCTATGGGTGCAATATCGGCCCGCATACAATGGCTCAAATGATTGAAGGAGTAAGCTACAAACAAATCAAATATATTTTTGACTGGCAGATTACCGATGAAGCACAACGCCACGCCTTGGCTAATGTGGTCAATGGCATTAGTGGCATTGAAGTAACCAAAGCTTGGGGTAAGGGGAAAACATCTGGAAGTGATGCACAACGGTTTGGGTACCACAAAAAGACGTTGCATCGCACCTTCAGCCACAAGTTTAATGATTTCGCCATTGAATTTTATACATTTGTTGCAGATAATTACGCTCCCTTTTACAACCTGGCAAAAGAAGCAATAGACAGGGATTCATCAAAGGTCCTGGACGGCCATCTATACAATGTCAGCGATCTCGAAATTGAGGAACACTATACCGACACACATGGCTATACGGAAATCAACTTTGCCGCATTTGCCTGGCTTGGTATTGCGTTTTCCCCTCGGATTAAAAATATTAAAACGCAGTGGTTATACAAAATTGATGAAAGTAGGGATTATGGCAGTTTGAACGCTTTAATTGCAGGAGGAAACCATACGATTAAAATGAAACCCATTATTGACCAATGGGA
>JAPZAV010000136.1 GCA_027460465.1 Candidatus Methanoperedens sp.
AATTGCTTGGAATAGAAACTTTAGATTTTATTACACTGTCTAAGCAAGTATCTATCCAGACCTATAAAAACGAACAAATAAAACAAATTGAACTGAGGGAATCGTATAGACTACGGTTAAACATTAATCAAATCGGTTCTAAGGAGTATATTGATCGTCTCGTTCGGAGTTTTGAAAATGAATTAACAATATTAAAAGGAGGTGATAGTTAAACAATAGTGATTTTGAATGAAAAACCAAAAGCCGTCATTTCAATAATCTATTTCTTATCAATATCAATTAATATACAATAAAAAACTGAAAAAAACTTCAATAGAGCTCAAAAAAATAAAACAAATTGTCGGCATGTTTATTTGAGAAAAATGTATTATGCAATTCAGGAGAATCTCATGAAATCATCTCAGTCTCATAAATTCGATTGATTTCGATTTACATGAAAATCATTTCAATGAACATGACCAAATATAAATCGGTGTATATATGTATTATAATAAGAGATGAACTCTAAACGGAGGAAAACTATGTATGACCCAGAAGATTGTGCGAAGTATATAACGGGACAAATACCAGGTTCGATGCAAGAACTCAAAGTCCTGGACAGGAGCACAACTGATAACAAAATATCTTTCAAAATAACGAATAATAAGAATATCAGTGATTTTTGGGGATTAAGAAGATAGCTCTGTTATTAGAATCTATCCGAAAAGTTAAAGCCACAGAGACACGGAGACGTAGAGGCGCGTTTAAAGATTCTCCGTTTCTCTGTGCCTCTGTGGTTTTTTTGGAAAAATACCAATGATTGATTTTTCGGATAAGGTCTTAGTCCACACTTTTCTTATTCAATTGAAAGGTTAGGTGCATTTTTAGTTATGATAAGCTGAGGACTATAATTCTGCCCCCAACCCCCGAAATAACTATAAGGGTATGAATCGATTTAGAGGTAAAGTGATGAAAGCAACAAAATGGAGGTTTGCAGGATTATTAACTCATATTTCCGCTGTCAACTGCATTTGAACTATAATTAATACCTCTGCAAGTGCCATGGACCTACAGAAGATAGCAAAAGAAATCCGGGAATTCGAGGGAGTGACGCGCAAGAAGTCCATCGCAAACCTCATCAATATTTTCGAGAGCGTACGCCTGGAATATTCCCATTCTGTCGTGGACTTTGGTGATGACGCTGCTGTAATTGATATCAGGGGCGACGACTATATACTGTTCGCTGCAGACGGCATCTGGACAAGGCTGATCAAGGCGAGTATGTGGTGGGCAGGCTACAGTTCTGTGCTTGTGAACGTCAACGACATCGCTGCCATGGGAGGTAAGCCTGTGGCAATGGTGAACGTGCTGTCATCTGATAATGAAAAGACGTGCAGGGAGCTCCTGAGAGGCATCAGAGACGGAGTGGCGAAGTTTGGCGTGCCCATGGTCGGAGGTCATCTGCATCCAGATACTCCCTATACTTCGCTTTCTGTGGCGATCATTGGCACAGTGAAAAAAAGATGCGAGATAAGGAGCAGCACAGCGCGTCCCGGTGATTCTGTGATCGCTGCATATGATATGGACGGGAAATTAGGACCCAACTCTCCATACAGCTTTGATTCCACGACCATGAAGAAACCAGAAGAGGTGAGGGAGAAGTACAGGGTGATGCAGACACTGGGCGAGAGGCATCTTGTGACCGCTGGCAAGGACATAAGCAACCCCGGCATTATCGGAACTCTGGGGATGCTGGTTGAGACGAGCGGGATGGGTGCGCGCGTGGACCTTACAAAGATCCCGTCTCCGGAGAACATTGATTTCATACAGTGGCTAAAGGTGCATCCTGCCACTGGTTTCCTGGTGACGTGCACACCTGAACACGAATCCGAGGTGATCGGGCTATTTGCGGGGGCTGGATACAGCGCAGCATGCATTGGCATGATCCAGGATTCGCACAGGCTTGATATATGCAGCAGTGATGAGTGCGTAACGGTTTTTGATTTCAGGACAGATGTGGTCACGGGGATAACCAGGTAAGTGTCATCGGTTAAGAGATAGATATCGAGATAGGAAAAACGAATTATAGCATAGTTGACCCACAAGCAAACTTTATGATAAGGCATTAAAACCTGAAATAATATTTCAGGTTTCTGCGCCCTCTGTGACCCCATGTTTCCACAGATGACCACTCCCGGTCCACATCTACAGATACCCACTCATCTATATGTTGAATTAATAGACAAAACAAACGGAAATGAAGAGTTTCATATTTATGATGCCAAAATAGGAAACATTTTCATTAAATAAAAAGGTAATCTACTTTTCAGCTTCTAAACTCCTATCTTTTAATGCCCGTGCCCGCCCTCAGCCACAGCAGCAGCATACCTCTCTGTGATCAAAGCGCGCTTGAGCCTGAACATCACCTTCTGCTTATCGAAATTATATTGCTCAGCCAGCGTTCTGATAAGCCTCTTCTTTGACGCACCTTTCAGGGTCATCTCAGTCATTATTGCATCCACGAACTCCTTGCTCGGATCCGGCTCTTTCCTGGCTTCTGCTTTGACCTTCGGCTCCGCTTCTTTTGCCTGCTCTTTTGTGGCAGCTTTTTCTTCTGCTTTAGCCGGTGCCTTTTTCACATCCTCTGGTTTTACCGCCATCTCTTTCTTACCAACAATTTCAAGCGCTTTTTGCGCATCTGTCTTTGCCACAGCCTTCGAAGCTTCTCCCTTTTCTTCTGCCATCTTTATCACCTCGATACCTCAACAGGTGTGATCGTTCCTTTCTCGATCCCGAACTTCTTGCACGAGAGCAGTACATTTTCCTGCACAGGCGCGACCCGGAATTTCTTTTCAATGGTACTGCCGTTGGATTTTATCTTTATCGTCCCGCCCTTCAGGAGCTTTAACCCCCTGCTGGTGTTCAGGCTCATTTCCACAAAGTCATTATCATCAATCATATTGAACCACATGAAAGGATTGTACACGCTCACTAGAGCGGTCTTTGCCTCAACAGGTTTAAGTGCTGCCTGCAATGCAGCGTAGGCAGGTCTTTCATATTTCGGGATGGAGAACTCATCCACTGCTGCGATGCCGAGCGATTTTTTCACGGATTCGTGCAATGAATTGAACTCCAGCTTTGTTCCTGCCACTATACCCAGCGCATCGAGCCCGTTCGTGCTCCCGCCGCCGAGCGCCTGCGCCCTGCCCTCGTTATTGATAAGCGTCCCTTTCTTTTTGTAAAGCGGTTCATGCGCCACGACAACGTGTGCCTTATTCGTGATCGCACCTGCCTGCCCTGCCTGGACTATGATGTTCGTGAGCTTTCCGAGCACATCTTGAGGGATGAGCTCAGATGGGTCTGATTCTAGGCAAAACAGCGTCTTCACCGTGCCTTTATTTATATCCTCAACAAGCTGTGCAAGCGATTTCTGCTTTGCGTCCTTTGCTGCAATATAAGCCCAGGTCGAGTTCGCAAAAGGCTTGAGGAAGGTTATTCTCGCTTCCGAGTTCTTTGCAATGGAAAGCACGTTCTTCACCTGCTCCACGTCAGAGAATGGATGAAAATCTGCGATAACAAGCGAATCCTTTGTAAGCTGAAGCTTTGAGATGTCTGCAGGGTTTACTGTCTCATCTGCCACAGCAAGTTTCTTCCACCATACAGAGGTTATTTTTGCACCTTTTTTCTTTGCCGCAAGAAGGCGCCTCAGGATCAGGGGATACTGCTCATACGGATCTATGAAAAGCACGATATGCTTTGCGGTTTCCACTTCGCTGTACGGTATTCCCACGCTAAGCGTTTGATGTGTGTCCTTCGGGAGCGCATCAAAATTCGCACCTGTGCACAGATAGGATTCCGCAAGCTTCTGGAATGCAAGAAGTTCCTCGCACGTCGTATTGCCAAAGGAGAGGAAAGCCGCAGAACCGCCTGAAATCCTCTTTGCTGCCTCTTTTGCTGCCTCATCAAGCGTTGTCTCTTTTCCGTCAACTGTGGACCTTACAGGCGCGTAGAATCTGGGAAGGCTCATCCCGAACCTGCACAGCTTTCCTGCATTTGCAGGTGAGGATTTCCTGAAATCCAGCTCCAGTTTCCCGTTTTCTCGGATATATAACCCGCATCCGAAATTGCAGCCAGGACATATGGTCGAGTAAACGTTCATATCTCACACCTCCAGCTTTGCCTCAAAATACGGCGGTTTTCGAAGGTCAATTCCAGGCTCGTACTTCAACTCCTCCTGAACAGGATTTGCAAACCTCCTGTAAAGCCTTGCAAGCTGGATATCAGCAGGACATACGTCGCTGCACTGCCCGCACCCGATGCACGAATCAGCAAGATGCAGGAACCTCACAAGGTGATACATGGACATCCTGTACGGGTCTGCACGACTGTGGAACTCTGTGCATTTTGAGATATCACCGCACGAGCATGTCGGGCATACTGTCTTGCATGCACCGCAGTCTATGCAGTGCTCAAGCTCTTTTCTGAAATACTCAAGCCTGTTGTCAAGCGGGACAAAGACCTTTTCCTTCCATTTCTTACCAAGACCTTCCATCGCGCCTTTTATCTTTGCTCGAGTTGCGATCCCTTTTTCATCAGGCTTCTGGATCTGGACATAGCCTGCGTCGATCGCGTTCTGCAGGAGCTTTGCGCCTTTCTCTGAATTTATTTCAACGAATGTGGCTTTGCCCACAAGGTCTCCTGTGACTCCCCAGTTACCGCAGGCAAGGTCTGCATTGTTTGGGATCTTGAGCATGCAGTACCTGCAGTTCTCCCTTCGCCCGTATCCTTTCTCCTCGAGTTCATCAATGGTAATGGCATGCTCTTTTCCATCCTTTGTCTCGAAGATGAGTTTTCCTTTTTCGATCTCTTCGCCCTGGACGTCCTCGGGCTTGATCTTGTACAGGACATCGAGCATCTCCCGCGTCGTAACAGGATGCATCGAACCTCCGCAGTTAAGACCTATGATGAACGTATTATCAGGGTTTATTGCATTGCGCTTGCTCTGCTCGATTATCGCACGAACATCGCACCCTTTTGCTGGAAGCGCGATTTTCAGGTTCCTGTCCGCAATGAGCTTTGCAAAATTGCTGGGGACTGAGTGCAGCGAACCCGCTGAGTTCAGGACTTCATTCACATCAGATGTGATTATCGGCACAGCCTCGAACTCGTTTATCTTCCTGAGCACGACCACAGCATCAACCAGCTTTTTCTCAAGCGCGGCTGCGAGCACTGAAGTCACAAGACCTCCTGAGCCGCCGCGTTTTCTCACATCCTCTTTTGTTGACCATCCGATCAGCATCTCACCTTTCTGCATCACGCCACCCCCTCGGGTTTAAGCGGACTCGGTCCAAGCTTCTTTATCTGCTCGGTGACATCGCGGATGAAATTGGCGAACTTCTCGCCCTCGCTGGCTGAGATCCAGTTAAGCTGCAGCCTTTCCTTCTCAATTCCAAGCTCTCTCACAACACTTTCAAGGAACTTGTACTTGATCTTGGTCTTATCATTGCCGTTGACGTAGTGGCAGTCTCCGATATGACAGCCCGTCACGAGCACGGCATCAGCGCCTTCAAGGAAAGCATTGAAAACGTGCAGAGGATCTATCCTTCCTGAGCACATCACGCGTATTATTCTTGCAGTCGGAGGCTGCTGGAACCTTCCCATGCCTGCGCTGTCCGCTCCTCCATAGGAGCACCAGTTGCAGCAGAACGCCACTATCTTTGGCTCCCATCCATTCACTTTTGCAGCTGTCTCTGCGCTCATGCTGCCACCTCCGGGAATTTGAACACGTTCTTCACCTGTGCAAGGATCTGGCTGTTCTTGAAATGGCTCTGTTCAAGCGCTCCTGTCGGGCAGGCTGTAACGCATGTTCCGCAGCCTTTGCACAGCGCTTTCATCACGTTTGCCTTCTTTTCCTTTTCGTCCATCTTTATGGCCTGGAATGGACACATCGGCAGACATACGCCGCATCCAACGCATACATCAGGATCGACCACTGCGGTTATACCCTCTGTTATGGCTTTCCTGTTCTTCAAAAGGATGGTCGCCCTGCTTGCGCATGCGCTTCCCTGCGAAACTGCATAGGGTATGTCCTTAGGTCCTGAAGCAGCACCTGCCAGGTACACGCCGTCTATGGTCGTGTCCACAGGCCGCAGTTTTGGATGCGCCTCCATCAGCAGCCCGTCAGCAGCCTTTGAGAGCTTGAGAAGCTGCTGGATCTGGTTGATCCCCTCATGCGGGACCACGCCAGTGGCGAGTACGAGAAGATCGAACTCAAGATTGCGTATCTCTCCTGCGAGCGTATCCTCAACCCTGACGCATATATTTTTGGTAGTCGGGTCCTCTTTCACCTCAACAGGTCTTCCGCGCAGGAACTTGACTCCAAGGTTCCTCGCCCTGTTATAGGTCTCTTCGTATCCTCTGAACGGGGTCCTGATGTCTATGTACATTATTGTGTGGTCGGTCTCAGGGCGCTTTTCTTTCAGGAGCTGGGCGTTCTTTATCGTGTACATGCAGCACACGCCTGAGCAGTAGATATTGGTATTCTTATCCCTTGAACCCACGCAGTTCACGAACCCGACACGTATGGGTTCCTTGCAATCAGAAGGACGGACGATATGCCCGCCTGTTGGTCCTGCAGCATTGAGGAGCCGCTCAAACTCCATCGCAGTGATGACATTATCGTATAATCCATACCCGAAATCATGCCTCGGCTCAGGGTCGTATGTCTTGAACCCCACAGCCGCGATGATCACGCCCACGTTCAGATCAGTGTACGTGGGCTGCATCTCATAATTGATCGCTCCCCGTTCACATGCTTTGGCGCATGCCTTGCATTTGATGCAGTTCTCCATGTCCAGAACTGCCCGCAGCGGCACTGCCTGAGGGAAGGATACATAGATCGCTTTTCGAGTCCCGAAGCCTTCGTTAAAGTCGTACGGCACTTCAACAGGGCAAACCTCGCTGCACTTGGCGCACCCTGTGCACATGTTGATATCGAGGTACCTGGATTTGTGCTCGATCTTCACATTGAAGTTGCCCACGAATCCTTCTACCTCTTTTACCTCGGAATAGCTCATTATCGTGATATTCTTGTTCCTTGCCACTTCCACCATCTTTGGCCCCAGGATGCAGATAGAGCAGTCATTGGTGGGGAAGACCTTATCGAACCTCGCCATCCTTCCGCCTATGGATGGTTCTTTTTCCACAAGATATACCTTGAAACCCATGTCCCCCAGGTCAAGAGCTGCCTGCATGCCTGCAACACCTCCACCCACTACGAGCGCAGTATCATTGACAGGAACCTCGCTCGCCTCCAGAGGTTCAAGTAATTTTGACCTCTCAATACCCATGCGCACAAGGTCTTTTGCTTTCTCGGTTGCTTTCTCCTTCTCCCACATGTGTATCCATGAGCAGTGATCTCTTATATTCACGAATTCAAGAAAGTACTGGTTCAGACCCATCTCTTCGATGCATGCTCTGAAGGTGGGCTCGTGCGTCTTTGGGGAGCAGGCTGCGACAACCACCCGGTTGAGATTGTGTTCTTTGATCTTCTGCTGTATATCAGCCTGACCTGAATCAGAGCATGTGAACTTGTTCACGGATGTGACCTTAACACCTGGCAGTGCTGCAACATAATCTGCCACAGCTTTTGTGTTCACGACTCCGCCGATGTTCACACCGCATTCGCATACGAACACCCCTACCCGTTTTTCATCGCTGCTTTTCACATCAGCACTTTTGGTTTCAGTACTCTTTGTTTCAGTATCATTCATTTATCTTCACTTCCTTGACCGGGTTTTGACCTAATTTCTTGATCTCTTCTGTAAAATCACGAACAACTTCAGCAAACCTTGCACCTTCACTTGCAGAGACCCACTCAAGCCTGAGCCTCTTATCCAGTCCCAGCTTTTCAAGTGCCTTTTTCGTATTGTTTATCCTGATCTCTGCGTTCTTGTTGCCTTCGATATAGTGGCAGTCCCCTATATGACAGCCTGTGACAAGCACCCCATCAGCGCCATTCTTGAGGGCTTCAAGAATGAAAGCAGGTTCTATCCTTCCGGAGCACATGACCCTTATTATCCTTATATTCGGGGGGTACTGGAACCTGCTCACCCCTGCAAGGTCAGCACCAGCATATGAACACCAGTTGCAGCAGAACGACAGAATATTGGGCTCAAACGTCATGATCGCACCACCGGAATACTGCCAAAGGCATTTATCACTGCTTTTATCTGATTGGAGGTGAAGCCCCTGGGACTGATCGCTCCCACAGGGCATGAGGCTGCGCAGGAGCCGCATCCCTTGCACATGGCAGGGTTTATCCTTGATTTCTTTGCAAGATACACCATCTCTTCTGCTTTCACCTCGACATCGATCAGCTGGGGCGCATTGAATGGACAGATCTTGATGCATGTGCCGCATCCGATGCAGAGCTTTTCATCTACAGCTGCTATCATGGCATCAGTTTCCATCTCTTCCTTCGAGAGGAGAACGCATACCTTTGCAGCAGCACCCGATGCCTGGGCGATGCCTTCATCTATGAGCTTGGGCGCCTGGGCAGTGCCGCATAGCAGCACTCCGCTCGTTGCGAACTCCACAGGGCGCAGTTTCGCATGTGCCTCAAGGAAAAAGCCGTTCCTGTCCAGGGGGATCTTGAAGAGCTTTGCCATTTCTGCATTCGATTCCGGAGCCACCATCGGGCAGCTGAGCACGATCGAATCAGCCTCTATCTCAATATCATCCCCGATCAATAAATCGTGGACAGTGACTATGTTATCCTTCACGATCGGCGGATTTTCCTCGGAATACCTCAGGAACACAACTCCAAGACCGCTTGCCTCGCGGTATAGTTTTTCCCATACTCCATACGTCCTCATATCCCTGTACAGCACATAGACGCTCGATTTTGTCTGCTTCTTCACCCGGATCGCGTTCTTGACAGCCTCGACGCAGCATGTCCTGGAGCAGTACGGACGCTCAGGGATCCTTGCTCCGGCGCACTGTATCATAACAACGTTCCCGGGTACCTTTTCAAACCCGTTCTCAAGTGAATTTTCAAGCTGGAGCTGGGTTATTATGTTTTTTGACCCATAATTATAATATCCTGAAGGTACAAGCTCTTTTGCACCTGTGGCAATAACTGCAGCACCGAACTTTATCTCGTGCTTTGTACCTCTGGTATCAAGGATACCTTCGAAATTACCCACATAGCCTTTGAGATCAGCAAGGAGGGTTCCTGTGAATACCTGGATGCGCGGATGCGACATGACGCCGCGGATCAGGGGTGCTATTATATCTGAGCTCTTTCTTCCATCTTCCAGGCCTGTGACATGGCGCAGCAGACCTCCAAGCATATCTTCCTTTTCTATGAGATACACGGGGAAACCGTTGTTTGCAATATCAAGAGCGCAGGTCATTCCAGCGATCCCACCTCCGATCACCAGGGCTTTCTGGGTGACCGAGACCCTGGAAGTGGTAAGAGGAGCAAGCAGGCTGCTTTTCGCAGCTGCCATTCTCACTATGTCCTTTGCCTTCACTGTGGCTTTCTCCTTCTCGTTCATATGCACCCAGGAGCAGTGCTCTCTGATATTGGCGAACTCAAAGAGGAAGGGATTCAGTGCAGCTTCTTTCAGCGTGTTCTGGAACAATTGTTCATGCGTCCTCGGAGTGCATGAAGCCACAATAAACCTGTTGAGGTTCTTTTCCTGTATCAATATCTTTATCTTCTCCTGATTGTCCCTTGAGCAGGCATATATGGCTTCTTCTGCATGCACCACGTTTGGCAGCGTCTTTGCATACTCTATGACAGACGGCACGTTCACAATGCTGCCTATGTTTATGCCGCAGTGGCACACCATGACCCCGATCCTGGGCATCTCAGGCACAGCCCTTTCCGGAGGGAAGATCTTTTCTTTGACCAGCGTCCCCCTCTCTGTGGCAAGCAGGGCAGAAGCCTTTGCAGCTGCTCCGCTCCCCTGCGCTACTGTGTCAGGGATATCTTTTGGTCCCTGAACCACACCGCAGGCATGTATGCCTGGCGCGCTGGTCTCGAGCGGGTGGTCGATCAGGGAAGCCACATTTCCGAACTCGTCCAGATCAAGCCCGAGCATCTGTGCAAGCTTCTTTGTCTCAGGGGAGGGATCAAGCCCGACCGAGAGCACGACCAGATCCAGAGGCATGTTCTTGATCCTGCCTTCTTTCATGTCCTCGTACCTGACAAAGATCTTCCCTGAAGAATCCATCTGAACTTCTGGAGGTCTTGAGCTGATGAACCTGATGCCGTATTCCTTTTGAGCACGCATGTAGAATTCCTCGAACCCCTTTCCAAAAGCCCTGATGTCTATGTTGAATATCGTAATGTCAAGGTTGGGATCGTGCTCTTTTGCTATGATAGCCTCCTTGGTCGCCTGCATGCAGCATACAGAGGAACACCTGGATCTTCCGATGTGAGGGTTCCTTGAGCCTATGCACTGGATGAAGCCCACGTACTTTGGCGCCCTGCCGTCAGAGGGTCTCAGCACATGTCCCTGCGTGGGACCGCTCGCGCTCAATATGCGCTCAAACTGCATGGAAGTTATGACATCAGGATGAGTGGGTCTGTACTGCTTGAGCAGTAAAGGATCAAACGGCGTAAACCCTGTCGCAAGGATGATTGAACCCACGTCAAGCTCGATCTCCCTGTCTTTTTGCTCGTAATTCACAGCACCTGCGGTGCAGACCTTCTTGCACACGCCGCATTTCCCTTTTGTTAAGAAAAGGCACCGTTCTGCATCAATTGTCATCACTCTTGGTACTGCCTGCGGAAAGGCAAGGTATATCGCCTTGCGCATGGATAATCCTGCATTGTACTCATCAGCCACCTTGGAAGGACATTTCTCAACGCAGAGTCCGCAGCCTGTGCATTTGTCCTCTTCCACGTATCTGGCTTTCTTCAATAATTTGAGTTTGAAATTCCCCTCGGTCCCGCTCACAGATGTGACCTGGCTGTAGAGCAGGAGATCTATATTTGGATGCCTGCTTGCCTCCACGAGCTTTGGAGATACGATGCACATGGCGCAGTCAAGTGTGGGGAAGGTCTTGTCCAGCTGAGCCATCCTTCCTCCTATGGTGGTCTTTGAATCTATGAGATAGACCCTGAAGCCTCCATCCGCGAGATCAAGGGCTGATTGTATTCCTGCAATGCCAGAGCCAATGACCGCGACCGCACCCACTCTTCCCATCATTTACCCCCTGCCTTCATTTTCACGAGCTGAGGCACTTTTTTTACGCCTGTGACTGATTCAACTATCTTATCTGTTGGCACCATGTTTTTCTCAAGACCGAGCTTCTTTGGTTCTATTCCCATGGCAAGTCCCATTATCTGGGTGAAGTAGAGCACAGGCAGCCCGAGTGTAACATTGTACTTTGATTCGATCTTGCTCTGATACGCGTCCAGGTTTGTATGGCACAGCGGGCATGTCACTGCAACGCAGTTTGCTCCCACATCTTTTGCAGTCTCAAGTATCCTTTTTGTGAGCTGGAACGCCAGCTCTTCATCGTTCACAACGAGGGATGCTCCGCAGCATTTGACCTTCATCGGAAAAGGCAGTACCTCTGCTCCCAGGGTTTTTAAAAGATTATCCAGGGATTGAGGATTTTCCTGGTCGTCAAATCTGGCGATCTCAGTGGGTCTGACTATCAGGCAGCCGTAATAAGGAACAACCCTCAATCCCTTCAAAGGCCTTGTAATACTTTTTGCTACTGTCTCCAGTCCGACTTCATTAACGATAATATCGAGAAGATGCCTTACCTCAGCTGTACCATTGTAAGGAATGTCCATCACGTCGTTCACTCTTTTCTTCAGGTCTTCGCTGTCCTTGATGAGCTTGTTTGCCTTGGCAAGGTTATGGAAGCATGCATTGCAGGGCGCGGCTAATTTCAAATTCTTTCTCTCAGCAAGAGCCAGGTTCCTGGCCGGAAGGGCTACTGAGAGGAAATAATTATATGAGAAAGCTCCAAGCGCTCCGCAGCAGTTCCAGTCCTCAAGCTCAACGAGCTCGATGCCGAGCTTCTCGCATACAGCCCTTGTTGACATGTCGTACTCTTTTGTTGAGGCATGAAGAGTGCAGCCGGGATAATAGGAGTATTTCATTTTATCCCCGCCTTTTCAAAGATACGCTTCACCTGCTTTTTCCCTTTGATCTTTTCAGGGAGGATGGGGATCTTGCCTTTCTTGAACATTTCAAGCCCCATGCTGAACTGCTCCATCAGCCCTTTGATGCCTTCGGTCTTCAATTTATACTTTGCAAAAACCATGGCTTCAGCGACCCTGCCGTTGTCTTTTATGGAATCTATGAACATCTTATCAAAGATCGGCTTTGTGGTCTCTATCTCAATATTCCCTTTCAGTGCCTCGCGGACAGCCATGTTTTTCAGGGCGTACAGTACCTCCGTGATCCTCACATCCTGGGGGCAGCGCGCAAAGCATGTATAGCATGAAACGCATTTCCAGAAACTCTCGCTCTCAATGAGTTCCTTTGTCATGCCAAGTATCCCCATTCTTATGATCTTTCTTGGATTAAAATCAGGGTCTACTTCGGCGACAGGACAGCCGCAGGCACATCCTGTGCAGTTGAAGCAGTACTCAAGATTTTCACCGCCAAGCTCCCTTGAGAGCTGGTATTTGAAATTCGGGTCAAGATTTTTTGCTTTTATCATTTTGCCTCCAGCTGGCGTGCAAGATAAACAGTAAGATCCACGATCTCAAGATCGTATTTTTTGGCTGCCTCCTTCTCGTTCTTCAGGCAGTTAAAATGAGCAAGACATTTGGTGCATGTGGTGACCATCGTCCCTGCTCCGGTGGCAGATGCCTCATCAAGGCGCAGAACCCTCATTGCCTTTGTCTGCTCGTTGCAGTTCAAAAACGAGCTCACCCCGCAGCACAGGGCATTTTCCCTGTTGTGCGGCATTTCTCTGAGTTTTACTCCGTTCTTTATCAGGGCTTCCCTCGGCGCATCGTAGATACCCATATGTCTTCCAAGTCTGCACGGGTCATGATAGGTAACTGTGGAGTTGAGGTTCATTCCCATTCCTTTCAAATACTCGGATATATGGACTACTTTTGGCTTCAGATCATAGTCCTTTGCAAAAGTGCGATAGCACTCAGCGCAGCTCAGTATCAGGGTTTCTATCCCGCTGTTATTGATTATTCTGGTGTTATATCTGGCAAGCCGATCAAAGACCTCTTTTTTCCCCTGCCAGAGCACATCGTGCCCGCAGCATTTCAAGGGAAGTATCTTCGGGTTTATCCCTGCATGGTTCAATAACTTGAGAGAAGAAGCGCCGATCTCACCAAAATCCACACCCACATCGTGCAGAAATAGACCCATGAAATCCACGCACCCGGGGAAATAAGCGTATTTTGAGTCCTCGCTCTTCTCTGCTGCTGCGATGCCGCTGCCGTTCAGCTTTGACATGAGGTCTGCCATCTCTGAAAATACCCCTTTGTGAGCGATCTCTTCATAGTTCTTCCCTTCTCTCTCCTGCCTTACGAATGACAGGAAATCCACCTGCTGTGGACATTCCTGAGGACAGAGACCGCAGGTCAGGCACATCCAGACGTCTTTTGTTTCAAGCCCGTAAACATTGGAATTATAAATAGAGCTCCGGGGGGACGTCTTCGAAACTCTTCTCATCTGGCATATGGATGTACACTTGCCGCATTGATAACATGATTGAACGTTACTCATGGTACCCACAACTTCTTCGATATATATTTATTGTATGTAACGTTTTTAATGATAAGAACGAGTTGTAGATTTTAAACATTTCGATTTTATCACGTCGGAGCGTCATGATTAATAGTGTTACTTTACTCCTGATAGCACGTGATTCTTCTTGCATCTTCTATCATATTATTGATTGCCTGCTATGATATTAAATGTTTTGGTTCGTACATATACGAATAAGACATTTAATCGTGATAGATCGACCTAAGCATCAGCAAAATGCATGTATGTTTTCTCTTTGATGCCATTTCGGTCTCAAACAATTACATATCAATGGCACCATAAATAATAGCAGATATGAAGAATTTTTGAGGAGGTGATGCTTTGGTGAAAGTGAAGGTAATTTACGTTGATGCAAAAAAGGCACAGAGGGTAAACGATATCCTGAGGGCAAGAATTGAGACTGAAGAATTTGACAGATCTATCATGAAAAGCCAGAGGATAATCGGGTTGAAAGAATACCTTGAAGGACCACTACTTGAGAAATGAAGATCGCCTGTTCCTGAATGAATTTAAGGTGCGTATGACCTTATATAGATTTTAAAACACCGCAATGGGCGCAAAGCACGCAAAGAACGATTTTCATAACCTTTGCGCCCGGTCGAGCCACGCTATACCGCTGCTTACTGACCACCTTGTGATAACTCCAGAGCGTCGCGGGAAGATCCTGATAGACGAGGTTGGTTTTGTTACAGAGGCGGGAACGTGTGCAGATATGGGTATAAAGATCATGATCAAAGGAAGGTCGAGCAGGATATTAAGACAGGAGTTTCCATACCTCAAAGATTGGTGCGGAGAGCATCTCCGGGCTTCTGGCTGCTATCATGGGCAGGGCTGGGAAGTTGTTGAAAAATATATTTCCTCACAGAATTGCACTGCTGGACAGGAAGTTTATGGGCAAAAAACGCTATCAAGCTCTGTGCCCTTCAAGTACGGGGTATAGTGACTGCGACGATAGGAATTATGTGCATCATCCTCGATATTATCTTCGAGGTAATTGCTCAATATTCTGTGGAATTCACAGAAGCTTTCTGGGCTATTAGAACTGATAATCTGGTCATTTCCCTTTTTCCAGAGAAAATATCCTTGATGTAATCATACAAACTTATACCATGTTTTCTGCAAGTATCCATGATAGACATCATATTTTCCCATGCAGCTTTTCCGTCATCACTTCTCGTACCATTACTAATTTTCCGCTTTACCACACCTTCACGTAGGGCCAACTCTGCTGGATTGTTATGAAGCAATATTTCAGGGAATTTCAGTACGAGCAAAAGCTCTTCCTTCTTCTCTTTGGTAAGAGCTATCCGCTTATCCAATTCTTCATATCCTGTCTTTTTCGAAAAGAGCTTATCAAACTCTTTTCCCAACTCTTCTTTCGCTTTTTCGTCTGGCTTATCCCTGTATTTATTCAATTTATCATAATAATCCCATAAATCTGAGATGAACTTTTCAAGCAGGAAGCGATGAAAGTCGATAACAGGATTTAATTTCTTATACAATCTGATCTCATGTATCCAGCATAAAGCATGCCAGATAGCAATCCCAAGATATTGTCTCGCATCATCAGTCAACAGCAATTTATCAAGTTTAGCATTATCCATTAAGCCTAGAATTTTCTTGATCGTTTCACTATCCTTCTTAAGTTCAATAAAGAAAACAGAAAATAGAAAGTTGCAGATAACATGGAGGTGATAATTTATTCCCTTATGCTTCATACCAGTGTCATCCATGTGGATGTAATTTGAATTGGCCATTCCTGCAATGAATATGTCTCCTTTTTCCTTTGTCATTTCGTCTTTCTTTTCCTTCGTCAGAATATTGGAAATTTCACCTTCTGAAATGATTATACCGCTCTCTTCAAGGATCGTCTTTATCTTGTTTTCAGTGACTCTGCAGCCGAAGTAAAGATAAACAATGAAGGCTTTTAGCTCCGTTCCAAATTCCCCTTTAATATCATGAGGGAGTTCTGCTTCATATGTTTTTTTCTCATTTGCAGAATAATA
>JAPZAV010000137.1 GCA_027460465.1 Candidatus Methanoperedens sp.
GTGGCCGACCGTGATCACGGTTACCATGTGGCCTGTTCTTGCTGTGATGTATTACAGGCTTGCGAAAAAAGAAGAAATAGAAGCGCTTGAGGCTTTTGGAGAGAGATATGAAAAATATAAACAAAGCACGCCGATGTTTATGCCTTCTATGAGAAGAAGGAATCTGGCAGGTCAGGCTGTATCATGACTGCAGCGCTCTGGATATCCCTTGCCCTTCTGGCTGCAGCATCAGCCCTTCCCAAAGCCTGGAATTCAAGATTCATTATTGGTGGAACGGGGTGGATATTCCTTTCCATCTACTGGGCTTTGCAGCCCGCAGCATATATTGAGCTGGAGGATTATTTCAATGTTCTTCTGGTGATCGCAGCTGCTGTATTTTCCATATTCATGGCATATATCATGTTCCAGGCCAGAGATAAGAAAGAAGAGGGTTACGAGGTATTTATTTCATTATCAAGGGCTGCATCTGTGGGCGGGTTGATCTATTTCCTGTTTGCACAAGTGGAGTTCTTAAATACCAGGTTAATTTCAATGGTCACGGATCAGGCGATCTGGATGATTGAAAAGGTCGGGTTCCCTGTTGTGCAGGTGGATTGGAACCAGTTAGCGGTCAATGGTATGGTTGTTGAAATAATACTTGCCTGTACTGCGATAGAGAGTATAGCCCTGTTCTCAGGCATGATCTCGTCTGCCTCAGGAGCATCTGCAGCACGGAAATTCAGAGCATTTATGATTTCAGTACCTGTCATTTATATCCTTAATCTGATCAGGGTATCTTTCACTGCTTCAGCCTATGGATTGAGCTGGTTCGGTACTCCTGATGAGAGCTTCCATATCTCAGAGCATTTTATCACAAAAGCAGGTTCTGTGCTGGCATTGATCCTGGTTTCATATATGGTAATCAAAACCCTGCCTGAGGTTTCGATCATGATCGATGGTGCACTGAAGACGATGAGAACAGAGTTCCGAAGGTTGACAGTGAGGTAAACATGAAAATAAAGGTGAATTATGATTTTACCATTGATACCACTTATAAAACCACTCTTGTAAATGAGGTGCTGAATGGATGTGTGGTTTTTATTAATGGTTCAGCACCTGAAAACATGCTTGGGCAGGAGCTTCATAATGGAGATAATATTGAATTCGTTTATGGATTCTGCGGAGGATGACACTGATGAATGGATTGATCGATTTCATTAACAGGAATTATATTGAAGGCATCATCAATGATACCAGTTATAACCATTTTGACATGATCACATATGTCATTATTTTATTTGCAGGGGTTTATGCAGTCCTGAAACTATTGAATAAATTGAAAATCAGGGTTGATGAGGAGTTTGTCATCGCTACGATCCCGTATATTTTCATGGGTTCGGTATTCAGGGTAATCGAGGATGCTGATCTTCTAAAGCCGCCTGTCAAATATTTTTTCATCACTCCGCTTATCTACTTCGTGATATTTGCAATATGTTTCGGGACTCTCTTCCTCACACGATATCTTGAGAAACTTAAGAAGATAAGAAACTATATCCATGCATATGCGGCTGCGGGCACCGTGTTATCGCTGGCAGGCATCGTTATCCTCATCTATTATAGCTCCTCTAATCTGAACCTCGATGTTCTGATATACAGTCTTGTGCCTGCCATGGCATTGACAGAATTCGTGAGAAGGATATCACCCAAAATCGGCATGACATATCTTCGAAGCAGGATGTATTCATTTGCTATCTTTTCTTTTGTTCTCGATTCGTTCACGACATATATAGGCGTGGATCTGTTAGGCTATACAAACAAGCATCCTTTCAGCTCTCTTCTTGCCTCAATTTTCGGGACAGGATTTGTGCTGATCCCTGTATCCCTGATCCTGGTCATGCTGATAATCCTGCTGCTTGAAAAGGATTCCAGGGAGGATCAGGACAGGGGAGAAAAGTATATGCTGACGCTCACCCTGATCGTCCTGGGTCTCTCGATGGGAGCCAGGAATCTGCTCGCTATGATCTTTGGAGTTTAATCCATCATTTATCTTCTTCAGCAACATATGCATCATCTTTTTATATATTCGATGCATTGTTAAAATCAATAAGGTGATATTGCGTGCCTTTAGAAGATTTTAGCCAGTATTTGGAAGGCAAGAGTTTTGATGAAATCCTCCACAAAGGTAAAAAGGAGAGTTATGAACTCATGTTAGCACAGGGTGTCGCCCCTGTTGCATTGTTCATCTCTAAACTCTTGATCGAGGCGATTCAACAGGAAGAAAGCAAGCATGCACTATCTTGATACTTCAGTACTGCTGGTTTACACGCTAGCCCAGGCTCTTGAAAAAGATCGATATATGCATGTTTCAAGATTGTTTGAACTGGTGAACGCAGGAAAAATTAAAGCTATTACATCCTTTTATGCTTTACATGAATTGTTCATAATCGCCATACAAAATGCTCCCGATCTCGAAACAGGTTCAAAATTTGGAAAAGAGGCATTAAATAAGATACTGGAAACAGAGGTAATTCTTGCCCCACTTTTGAACAGAGAGGACAGGATACTCCATGCGCAAAAGTTTTCCTCTCTGAATGATGCATCTGATATACCTCATGCAATTTCAGCAATTGTTTACAATTGTAAAGACATAGTTGCTTACGATAATCATTTTAGAGACATAGCAGACGTAATTCCTTATTTGACGCCAGAAAATGTAATTAAATAAGAGAAAAAGATTTTACCATGTATCTTGTGATGGCTTCGATTTCATGCACCAGTGTGGGATTCCTCGAAACAGGGTCAGTGACTAGCGGTTCACCACGGAGGCCAAATAATGGAAGATGGAATCCAAACACTCTACCTCAATTATGCAAACCTCATCGCAAATAAATTAGAAGAAATTCTCCAGGACGATCTCATCTCAGTCGCCCTTTTCGGCAGTGCGTCCAGAGGAGAAGCCGGGGAAGGCAGTGACATCGATCTTTTGATCGTCGCTGAGAAATTTGGAACCGGAGGAAGGTTTGAGGTTTTCAATGAGATTGAGAGAGACCTGAAAGCTTCAGATGAATACCGGAAACTGAAAGAGAAAAGATTCGGAACGCTGATCAGCCCTGTTCCACTCACACCTTCTGAAGTTGAAACGAACCCTATCATCCTTCTGGACATAGTCACTGATGGAATAATCCTTTATGATGTAGATGATTTTATAGAAAATAAAATGAAAAGCATGAGAAAAAAACTTAAAAAAATGGGCTCAAAAAGGATATTCCTTGATGACAAAAGATATTACTGGGATTTGAAACCGGATTATAAACTGGGAGAAGTTGTGGAAATATGAGGACAGATGAGCTTGCGCTTGATTATATTGACCGTGCCGAACTTACGCTTGAAGAAGCGAAAAGGGCATTTGAAAAAGAAGTATATTCTCTGGCTATCAGGAGGGCGCAGGAGACCTGCGAACTTTCACTGAAGGGAGCTTTGAGGTATCTTGCTATTGAATATCCAAGAGATCATTATGTGAGCGATGTTCTTATCAGGGTGAAAGAAATACGACAAATCCCAGAGGTTACTGTCATCCACTACTATCTAGCATCTGCAAGCAGTTTCATATATTTCTTTTCAAACTCAGCTTTACATGTATTACAGCAAAAGAAATAGTCTTTGTCATCGAATTTTTTTCTCACCGCGTCCCCTGTCACTTTCCTGTCGCAATATGCACAGGTCAGGGTTATACTGGAAGAAGCCAGAGGTATGGTTGTGTCTTTTCTGAATGGGGTTTTTACGGACATGATGCGGACATTGTTCACATCTGTCAGGTTTATCCTGTCCTGAATTGCCAGGATGCGGTGCATATCACCTGCCATTCTTGATATTATGGCTGCGTCAGAATCAGAGGTAACATACAGTTCCTTTACCTCTTCAAGTCCAAGGAGTTCTTCTGCTATCCTGTTAACCGCAATGGGTTTTGCGTTCACAATCAGTATGGCCTCTGATATGCCAAGCTTGCTGTTATCGATATCTATGGTGAATTTCCTGATAACACCGAGTTCAAGCAGCCTGTCCACACGGCTCTTGACCGTGGGCACACTGGTCAGACATGCTTTTGCAATCTCCTGGAACGATTTCCTGCTGTTGCCCTGCAGATGAGTTAATATCTTGACATCGAGATTGTCCAGTTCTGCCATTATATTACTTTACAGACAGTGTAAACATAAGTACTTAACGGTTTACTAAGCCAAATGCCATCGACGAAGGGATGTCTATCTCCGTGCTATATATATGCCGTCCACAACCCTTTCCATCCTTACATATACTTCTGTTCCGTGGATGCTGCCGGCGTTCACCACAGTGATCACTCTTTCGCGCGCCACGGCAAGCATCTCTCCTTTCATCCATCCGGGTCCGATTATTTTTACTTTCACTTTTTCATCTTTTCTGAAAACTCTGGGAATAGACCTGCACCTGAAGCTTCCAAAGTCCTCGGGTCTGAGAACAAGCTTTGTACTGTAAACCCTTTCCCACTCCCTGAGTCGTGAGTAGAACTCATCCCAGCTCATTGTCCTGATATCAGGTTTCCTTCCGTACTTGTGCGGCAGGAATTTCTGGATACCCGTGGCAGGCCATCTTTTCCCTGCCCCGATCGCAAGCGCGAACTCGATCAGCTTCGGGATCTCAGCATCATTGATGCCGGGGAGCCAGACCGGCGCGATCAGGAGGTCGATATCTGTATTTCTTGCGATATGCTCGGCGTTCTTGATAACCCTGTCAAGATCATAAGAATCAATTCCTGAAATCCTCTTTGCAGCTTCAGGATCCAGGGATTCGATGGAAATATTGATGCGGGAAAGACCTGCAGCATCAAGCTCATCAATGAGCTTCGTGTTCAGCATGGTGCCGTTTGTCTGCATCGAGACCGTGCTGACATGCCTGCTTTCTGCCAGCCTTTGAACAAGCTCCACAAGCATTGGATACATCGCAGGTTCTCCCACTGTGTCGATATGTGCTTCAATGCCTTTGCAATCCTTATAAGAGGCAGCCCATTCAAAAGCCGAAAGCAGCTGCTCAAGATCAACCATGTACTCTGATATCCTCCGCTTTGAGCGAGGACCTGCATCAGTGGAGCAGAATATGCAGGACAGAGGACATTCACTTATCGGGCGGACCTGAAGAACATTCGTTCCCCTGTCGATGATGCCGAAAGCGATGCAACCAAAGAGAGGGATATCTCTGATAAGAATTCGGTTACATCTTGCCATTTTCTACCAGTATGCATTCTGCACATCGTTTCTTTCCGCAGAACTGCTTCCCGTATTCCACGATCAGAGCATGGAATTCTTTGTAAAGCAGAACATCCTGCGGCAGCGAATCTTCAAAGAGGGACTGCAGTTCCCCATAATTACCTTCAATGCCCATACATCTGCATATCTTCCTGGTATAGGCATCGATAACGAATCCGGGTTTTTCCGCAGCATACAGTACGATGCTGTCTGCAGTCTCATCTCCGATTCCATTCAGAGCAAGAAGTTCCTCTCGCAGTTCTTCTTTCGGTCGCTCCAGGATACCGGGATTCTCATAGAAATATGTTGAGACTTCCTTCAAACGCTTTGCCTTCTGCCTGTAGAACCCTGTGCATCTGACAAGGTCTTCCAGTTCTTCTGCCTCCATCATAGAGAGTGCCTGGAGATCGAGCAGCCCTTTTTCTTTCAGGTTGCTTATCGCCCTTTCCACATTCTCCCATCTGGTCTGCTGTGTAAGAATCGCACCAACCACGACCTCAAAAGGTGTATCTGCAGGCCACCAGTGCTTATGTCCGAGCTTATTTAAAAGTTTTTCATAAACTTCAATCATATAAACTTTATGCCGAGGTCAGAGAGACCGTTCCTGATGGCAAGATTGATCAAGAAAGGTGTGAGCGACTCGATCATGCACGAAGAATCAAGACCACCTCCATCAAGAGGGCGAAGGTTCTTGATCTCATGCGTCAGATCCATCACTGTCCTTTTTGCATCTTCATCATCTCCGCACACGACAACATCATAGTCAAGGGTGAGCTCGAGTTTTGCAAGCTTCTTTGCCGAGATATTGTGATAAGCTGAGACCACTTTCACTGTTTCAGGCAGCACTTCCTTGATTTCAAGTGCGGCACTTCCCTGTTCTGGAGGTGTATACTCAAACCATGTATTTTTTTTCATGGGAACTACGAGCGAAATGACAATCTGGTCTCTGAAACAATCCCTGAGATTTCTCAACAGGTTTATTACGCTCCCATACGGAACAGAAAGTATAACGACATCCACATCTCTTATCCCTTCTTCATTTGTGCATCCTGTGATTCCGCAGCAGAAAAGACCTTTTTCCTGAAGTTCTCCGCTATATTCGCCTGCAGATTTAACAGCTCTATCAACCTCGCGCGAACATATCGAAATATCGTGTTTTGAAGCCCATCTGAGCGCAAATCCTTCTCCTATGCTGCCCGTACCGCCAAGTATTGCGATCTTCATAATTTCTCCTTTTCTTTCAGAACTCTACGTATCATATGCATATTTTCCTTATGTACGGAAACAATAAGGTCACTTAGAATTGCAAAAATGAACATCTGAATCCCGACAACGATAAGAAGTGTTGCAAGGATCGTCATGGGAATATGGGTTATATTCTTAAACCACTCATCAACAACATAAATCCCAATTAATACCCCGCTGGCAAAGAAAACGCCTCCTATGATGTTGAAATAGAAAAGCGGATTATGCATGCGCGCAAGTAAATATATGGTGGAGGCGATTTTGAAACCATCCCTCAGAGGTCGAAGTTTCGTGAATGCTCCTCTGGTTCTTGAAAGATAGGTTATGGGCACTTCAATTATTCTCATGTCTTTTTTTACACATTCTACAGTGATCTCGGTCTCGATCTCGAAACCTGTTCTGTTCAATTCTATTTCTTTTATCATGTCGTAATTGAATCCCCTGTAGCCAGAAAGTATGTCCTCAAGCCAGATACCATATGCAAAGCCGAATATCCTGTTCAATATCCAGTTCCCGAAAAGATTCAGGCGGGTGAATGCACCTTTCTGATAGTTAGCGAACCTGTTCCCGATCACATGATCCGCGATTCCTTTCTCAATGGGCTCAAGGATTTTGCTGACCTCTTCAGGAAGATATGTTCCATCCCCATCGATCATCACCACATATTTGTTCATTATCAACTGGAATGCCTGGCTTACAGCCTGTCCCTTTCCTTTCCCGCTCTGGATCACCACCTTTGCCCCAGCGTTTTCTGCGTTCTTCACGGTATCGTCTGTGCTGTGACCATCGATTACAAGAATATCTGAAAAACCCATGGATTTAAATTCTCTGACCAGCCCTCCGATCGTCTTGCCCTCGTTGAGCGTTGGGATCAATATACAGACATCCTCTTTTTTCATTTCAGGTCTTTATTCGTTTTTTTATACTTAATAGTTAGCTGGATTTAGCATCTTCCCACGTAAACCGTGACTATTCCGAATGTCAGATCATGAAATTCTATATCTTTCATCCCCGACCTTATCATCAGTTCTACAAACTGGTTCCTCTTCGGGAATGCCATGACAGATTCAGGAAGATAACTGTATGCTCCGTTTTTTTTCGAGATCGCTGCTCCTATGACTGGTAATATTTTTTTAAAATAAAGATAATATATCGAACCAAAGAATCTGCCATCAGGCTGTGAGAATTCAAGTATTACCACCTTTCCACCTTTTTTTACCACGCGGCGCATTTCAGATAATGCTTTTTTTATATTATCCACGTTCCTGATGCCGAAAGCCACGGCCGCGCCATCAAATGCTCCATCCCTGAAAGACAGGTTCTCTGCATCGTTCTGAACGCAGAAAACATTATCAATCTTCTGTTTTTGCATTTTCTGTGTGCAGAGCGCAAGCATCTCAGGGCAGAAATCAGAAGCTATGACCCGGCTTCTATCAGAAACCTGGATCGCCATATCCCCTGTCCCTGAACAGATATCCAGTATGAGCCCAGACGGCAATATGCTGACAGCGAACCTGCGCCAGTACCTGTCCCTTCCCAGGCTCAGAAGATGGTTGAGAAAGTCATAGCGGTGAGAGATACCTGCGAACATTTTCTGGATGTATTCTTTTTTCTGCAACTCAAACCTCTTTCACCTATGTTCGCTTTTTAAGGTTTAAGTGTTATTGCAGATAGTTTCTTTTGATCGAACACTAATAGGTACTCCCATGGCAATTCATCCCATTGAATACCGCTACGGTCATCCGGAGATGAAGGCAGTATGGAGCGAAGAGACACGCCTTCAAAAAATGTTATCTGTCGAGGTCGCCCTGGCAAAAGCAGAAGCTCTTGCCGGGTATATTCCCGGAGGGGCGGATGAGAAAATCGCCCTCGGGACGAGCAGGGTAAGGCTTGAAAGGGTCAGGGAAATAGAGAACGAGATACATCACGATGTGATGGCTGTTGTCCTTGCTATTGCAGAGCAGTCTGAGGATGCGGGAAAGTGGATACATTTCGGCGCCACTTCCAACGATATCCTTGACACAGCGACAGCGCTTCAGATAAAGGATGCGATCTCGATATTGAGAAAAGAGACCTCAAGATTGCGCTCTGTGCTTCTTGACATGGCGCTGCAGCATAAGGAGACAGTATGTGCTGGCCGTACCCACGGGCAGATAGGTGTTCCCACCACATACGGTCTGCGTTTTGCGATCTGGGCTTCAGAGGTGGACAGGCACATAGAGCGTCTTGACCAGCTGGCGCCGCGCGCAACAGTTGGTAAGATGAGCGGAGCTGTTGGCACTCAGGCAGCTTTTGGCAAAATGGGGATCGAGATACAGAAAAGAACCATGGAATTCCTTGGCATAAAGGCAGCTGATGTTTCAAACCAGATAATCCAGAGGGACAGGCATGCCGAATTCGTGATGTGGATGGCAAATACCGCTACCACGCTTGATAAGATCTGCATCGAGATCAGAAGCCTTGCAAGAAGCGAGATCGCGGAAGTAGAGGAAAGTTTCGGAAAAAAACAGGTGGGATCTTCCACAATGCCGCACAAACGCAATCCAATAAAATCAGAGCAGGTATGCGGGCTTTCCAGGATAATAAGGGCGATGGTTGAACCCGAGCTCAGGAACAATACTCTCTGGGATGAGCGCGATCTTACGAATTCCTCCTGCGAGCGTGTGGTGTTCCCTGAGTCCTGCGTGCTCACGGATCATATATTGCGCCTCACCTCGACCATAATCCAGAACCTCCGTTTTTATCCTGAGAATATCAGGAAGAACCTTGAGCTTCTAAAAGGTCTCAATATGGGCGAGGCAGTAATGATAGAACTTGGCAGGGGAGGTGTGGGAAGGCAGGAAGCACATGAAATTGTTCGCGAGTGTGCAATGGAGGCGCGCGATACAGGGATGCATATGAAGGATGTCCTGCTGAAGAACAGGACTGTCTCAAAATACATGTCAGGGAGCGAGATCGCCGGAATAATGAACCCAGATAAATATATAGGTACGGCGGTAGAACAGGTGGAAACCCTTGCCATAAAGCTGAAAAAACGAAAATAAAACAGAGGATAAATAGTTGTTAAGAAAAGCCACGATCAAAGACGTTGAAAAAATGTGGAAGCTGATAAATAGTTATGCAGATAAGCGTATGATGCTTCCACGTTCCCTGAGCGAACTGTACGAGAACCTCAGAGACTTCTATGTGGTGATAGAGAACAACCAGTTGATCGGCTGCGGTGCATTGCACATCACATGGGAAGATTACGGTGAAATCCTTTCACTTGCTGTGGAGCCTGAAAGGGTAAGGCAGGGCACAGGTTCGCAGATCCTGAGAGCATGCGAGGATGAAGCGCGGAATATCGGATTGAACAAGCTCATCACGCTGACATATGTGCCCGGGTTCTTTGAGAAGCATGGCTTTGTCAGGGTGAAAAAAAGCACGCTTCCCCATAAGATCTGGAGCATGTGCATCAAATGCCCCAAGTTCCCTGAGTGTGATGAGATCCCGCTTGTGAAAAAGATAAATTGAAGGCTTATTTTATGTTCGCCAGCAGCTCGTCAAGCCCTTTCGAATTGAGCCTGCACTTCTCCCCATCCACCTCTGCATAGCACATTTTCACAAGATAATCAAGCTGGAATTTAAGCTGGGCTTCAGTTATGCTGAGCTCATCCATTATCTCTTTTTTCGTTTTGCCGAATGCTCCGATGGATTTCACGATCATCCTTCTGAGCGGGTTCTCAAGTGTTTTGAACATCACCCTGTGATCATAGGGTGTTTTTATTTCACATGCGTCTGGTTCAGACGGTACTGAATCGATTTCATCTTTCATTTTTCTCAACCTCGCCACTGTTAAATATCAAATTCTCAAGAGAACTAATATCATTTTTGGTCAGGGAAATGCGGGCAGTGATATTCTTGAACTCAGGTATCCCTTTTCCTCCTGTATCATCTGAGACAAGTGCGCTCGACCACGGGCTGTTCACCATGAACGCGATTCCTCCTGGCTCTTCTCTCTTTGACTCTCTTGCTTCCACAACAATGCTGCCGTGATCATTGATCAATTTCACCCTGTCCCCGGTTTTTATTCCCATTTTTTTCATGTCCTCTCTGCTCATTATGATTACTGCTGAGAGCTTTCTGTATTCCTCCCCGAATCTATCGTACTCAAGTGCCTCGACCTGAAAAATATCCCTGTACGTTGTGATCGCGATCTCGAACTCAGGGCTTTTCAGGAACTTCCCCACATCTATCCCCATCAGAGTTCCTCCATTATTCTCGAAAGGATCTCTGTATCCGCGAGATAATTATTTTCAACGATCCCTGATAGCTCTATTACTTTGCCGTCCATCCTCACAGCACTGCCTCCTGATTCTATACCTGAGACCGCGCTTGGAATCGTTATTTTCGATATTTTCGAGGTAAGTGTAACGCAGGGATCTATGCATATCACGGGTATGGATGCAAGATATGATATCATAGATCCTGGAAGGCATGACAGCGGATCAGAGCCAGTAACAAGCAGTGCATCAATGCTTTTCTGCTTCAGTGCTTCAACGATCGCGTATTTATTTTCATGAACTGCGGTGCTATCAAACCTGACCCTGTTGACAAAACCCGTTTCTTTGAAAAGAGCTTCATTGAAACCCCTCATATTGTAATGCCCCACCATGGGCAATATGTGGAAATTCGGGAGCATATCCCCCAGGGCAACGAGAATATCAACATCGTCTTTTATGGAATAAGTGAGCCCAATACCAACGAAGATCGCTCCGAACTCGGCTTTTTTCATTATGTCTGCAAGTTCCAGTATTCTCTTGGCATCATGTTTGGGGACTTTCCCTGAAAGAGCCCCGGTCAGAGAAAGGATGAACTCCCTGTCGCCTTTTAAAGGTATCCTGTAAAAGTGCCCTTTGCAGATCTTCGCAGTATTGGATTCCCGCACATCTATGGCTATAGCGATCCTGTCTTCTTCGTATCCGCGCTGCCTGGATTCACCTCTTGGAAAATACGAGAACCTTGAGAGATGCCTGGGCTGCGAGTCCTGGGCATCCGAGCCCCAGTAGACCAGCACGTCAGCTTTATTCTTCACATCGTCAAGCGAGCATGCCCTGAACTTTTTCTTGAGCACTTTTTCAATGAGCAGCCCCTGGCAGAAAGAAGATGTATCATCTATGATGGCGTTTAGCTTTTTGGCAAGCTTTATTCCATTTGACTGGGCTTCGCAGGTGGAGTTGCTCCATCCATATAACATGGGCGACCTGGCATTTTTGAGGATCAGAGCCGCTCTCTTTATCGAAGTATCGATATCTGCGGGTGTCTGATCAATTGAGGGTCTTAATCTATTTCTGCATCCCTTCAGCTTTGCAGCACCCCGCCTGCATGCATTCCTTACCTCTTTTATCCTGTGGTTCTCAATAACGACATCAATATCATCGCATAAAAGCGAGCATCCCGTGCATGTGATCATGTATGCCACCTACACGAACTCGATTGCGCCAGTGGGACAGGGGTCTATGCATGCATAACACAATACTCGGTTTTTCCCGAAGCGCCGGCACTCCTTGATGTTCGAAGCAACGACCTTACCATCCACGACTCTGAATATCACCTTATCGTTCGTGGGGGCACCTCCTGTTCCTGCACCTCTGGGGTCATTTGCAACATCCACAGGACATGCAACAACGCAATTGCTGCAGCCTGTGCACAGTTCTGTATGGACGATCATCCCGGTCTCCCCTGCACCCGAGGATGGCAGGAGAAGCGATTCCAGCTTCTCTCTATCCTTTTTGAACATCTCTTCAATGATCGGAGTGCATTCAGATACTTTCTTTTTCCTGGAGAGTAATGCAACTGCAAAAGCCATACATGTGGATTCCCCGCATTTCTTGCAGTTCGTTTTTGGTAAGAGCTTATAAAGCTCCATCACTGTAGGCATACCATTCAGTTCATACCTTAAATAACTTAAAGTTAATGGGGTCAATAAAGAATTATAAGAACCATACCCATCACCATAATGGATGCACCGGTGCTTCTTTGAAGAATTCCACTCTCAAAAAAGATTAAACTGCCATAAAAAACACTGAATAAGATGCTTAATCTTTTCAATGATATTACGTAAGGAACGATTTGCATGGTAAAAGCTATATTAATTGCCATGGCTTCCAGAGCGAGAATTAATCCTATTAAGAAAAACATATGGAAATTTTTTCTATATGAAACTTTTATTCCACGATTTTTAATAATTGATATCATGAAAAAGGAGCCTCCTATCAGTGAGAATACTATTGAAGAACCAAAATAAGGGTCTGAATTATTAACAACTAATTTATCAAAATTTGCGGAAATACTGAACAGGAATGCAACGATCAGCATATAGAAAACCCCTGTATTTTTGAAGATATTCTTAAAAGGATCTAATAAATCACCGCCAACCCGGGTTGAATTCAGTATATACGAACCAGTAATTATCAAAAAGATGCCGAGCATGCCATGCATGGTCGGGAATTCTCCCAATATAATAAAAGAAGTAAATATCAAGAAGAGCGGTGTAAATGATATCATCGGCACAGATAATGATAGATCAGTAATTTTAAGAGCCCTGTAATAAAGAGTGGCAGCTATCACATTCAGCACTCCGGTAGCCAGCACAGAATAATAAAAGCCCGGACCGATTTGAGGAATGCCATTGATTATCGCAATTGAGATCAATACCATGGACGAACTTAAGAACACTCCACTTGCGAGCACGTACTGGTCGATCTTTTCCAGAGACTTTTTACTCAGCATGAAATATGTTGCATTGAGCAGTGCACCCAGGATTGCAAAGATATACCAGACCATGGTTCTTGAATTGATTTAGAGATATATATGAAATATGAAGAAATTATCCCGACCTCCCCATCCTTTCAGCGCATGATATAGATTTCTAGACAGGCTATATTCAAAAAATATAAATAGTGGCTATGGTATATTCCGCATCAGGAGGTCAAAATGAAAAAATGTCTATTTATCGGGTTTTTGGTCTTGATAGTATTGATAAGCGGATGCACTTCTGCACCTGATAGATCAACTCCCCAGCCAACAAATACACAGCCAATGCAGACAACACAGCCAGTAAATACACCGCCTCAGCATACAACACCACCACCAGCCCAGACTATTGAAGTAAAGATCATCTATTTCAGTTTTTATCCATCTGAAGTAACAATTTCAAAGGGTGGAACAGTGACGTGGACGCAAAAAGACGGCGAGCCGCATACAGTGACTGGCAGCAATTTTAACTCTGGAAAACTCACTCAGGACCAGGTCTTCAAGTATACCTTCAATGAAGCAGGAACATTTGATTACTGGTGCACAATCCATTCCAGCATGCGCGGAAAAGTCATCGTGAAATAATCTCAGTGAACTTAGCCTGACGTTGCCACCTGATATTACGCAGGTAAAAGTGAAGTCCAAAGGTATCCGGGAGGATGCCATGAACAATGATACAGACTACTGGCGCTGGAAAGAAGAGAAGAGTCAGGCCTATCAGAAGGCTACAAAAAAGATACGAGCGGCTGAAAAAGCCGCAAGAAGGCATGAAGAGGAGGCTTCTCGGCTTGTGAGGAAGATCGCCCGCCGATAGCGTTCGGAGAAGTTAAAAACTCTCCTCCAGAAAAAAATATGAAAAAGCCTACTCAATCTTGAGCGGCTTTTTCTTCTTGATCTCGGTCTTTGGCATCTTTATTTCAAGGATGCCGTTATTGTATGTGGCTTTTGAATTATCAGGGTCGACCATAGATGGAAGAGAGATTGCGCGATAATAACTTCCGCTCCTCCTCTCTCTGTAAACATACCCCTTTTCCTCTTTCTTTTCTTCATGTTTTGTCTCTGCAGAGATCTCAAGCCTGTCCTCGGTCAGGTTTATTTTGATATCAGCTTTTTCAAGACCCGGCATCTCAGCAGTGGCAACTACTTCCTTTTCTGTCTCGACCACATCAATAGAAGGCTGCCTGTGTTCAGCAGGCACTAATTCTCCCCTTTCACCTGATGGAAGCAAAAGCCTTCTGCCAGGTCTTCCCCAGACCTCTTCAAACATTCTGTTCATCATTTCTTCGAATCTTCGAAAATCATTCCATGCATCTGTCATTATTTATAACCTCCATTAATATCATTTTTCATTATCATACTTAAAATTAACGATAAGTATTGCTCAGGCCGGAAAAAAGCACCTGTATCCTTCTATCTTCTATCCACTATGCGCTTTGGTCTGCCCTTGATCCGGTAAAGTTCCAGGTCTTTGAGACCCACAAAGTTGAAGATGATCGTAAGAACCTCATCATTATATGCTTCAATAAGTTGCGGTTTATGATTGAAGAATGCCCTCAGGAAGTTCTTTTCCACCGCTTTTCGGTCACACTTTTCCTTATCAAGGCATTCCACACTTACCCTCATTGTTGTTTCTCCTTCATCATCACCGCCATAAAGAAACGCCTCGTATTCGCCTGTAAGGTATTCCATATTCTCACGCTGGAACACTCCTCGCTCTACATCCACACGGTTGAAGGGCGATTCAGCGACCCAGAATGTCTCGGATTCACGCTGAGGGTTCACTATCTTCATATGCGTCCTGCCGCAGGGACAGCGATCCCTTGTAATAACGATCGCTGTATCTTCTGTATCATAATTGAGGAGAAGGGTTCCGCATTTACCTCCGATCGGGATCATAGATATCAAGATGAACAAGATCTTCAGGTCCATGAAGACCGCTCAGGTCTGTGCACTCACCGCACATCGTTCCTTCGGTGCTCCCGTACGTGTTATAAACATCACACCCCCAGAGTTCAGCCAGATAAGCGCGCGACTCTTCTGGAGGCATGTTCTCCTTCATCATATGCCTGGCAAGTCCCATGTGAGAAAGAAGGCTTTCGGCGCCCCGCTTGTCCCGGTTGTCTCATGGAGCGTGAAGACCTCCTCCCAGCTGACGCTTTTGAACTGGAAGTCGGGGCTTTCAGGCGGCTGGTTCTCGCGTATTGTCCTGCCTGATATCACGGGCAGTTCCCTGAGATCTTCATGTGTGTGTATATCTGAAGGATTTATTCCATGTTCCTGGAACCATTTTTTGTAAAAAGGCGAATGTTCAAAGGCATATTTGACCGTGTAGTGTATACGCTCCTCTATAAGCGAATCAAGGTCACCCCTGTTCATTGTTTCTATTCTTTTCTTATACTGATTATGTCCACTCTTTCCCGGTTTTTCATGACGGTCCATATGACCAGTATGCCCAGCAGGACGGGTAAGAATGCAAGAATAATGGTTATCAAGATCTCAGGCACAAGTTGAGTACGGGTCAGAGCAAGCGCCATCTGGAAGAGAAACATGAACCCTGTGCCCAGGAATAAAAGTCCTGCCAGGACCCCTGCCCACTCAAAAGGTGCCTGAGGTATCCAGTTTTTTCTCAGCCAGAACACGAGACCCAGACTTATTGCAAGCGTAAAAACAATCGGTGAGAATATCATTATCAGGCTTTGTCCTTCCCATTGATAAATTGATATCAGTCTGACAGGAATCAGTATCCATTCACTGATCGAATAGACTTCGCGGTCTCCTATAGCAAGACTGTAATGACCACCTCTTTGAGTGTCATATACTGCAATATAATAAGTACCCGATACCGGAGCCAGGATGTCCAGTTCTGCAAGTTTATAAAAACTGCTTGCT
>JAPZAV010000138.1 GCA_027460465.1 Candidatus Methanoperedens sp.
ATGACATTTATGCCGATCAATCCTGCCTCCACCAGGATACCTCCTGTCCCGCAGAAAGGATCCAGCAGACATTCTCCCGGTTTTGCCATATTCACAAGTGCCCGTGCTACCCTGGGCATCAGGACCCCGGGATAGAAAAAAGGCTTATGATGGGGCTTTCGAGATTCAAAATCGCTTCTGTTGATCGAAGATAATATCTCTCCAAAAATACAGCTTTTCTCAGTCAGCAGCACCCTGAACCGAATATCAGGGTTTCTCAGGTCAGCTCTGGCTCCGCGGTGATAAAAAATCCCGCCAATGCGCTTCTCCATGATCTCAGTGTTTATATCCGAGTATTGCTTTATGCGCCTGACCCTGACGCTGTAAGTCCCCTCAAATTCAAAATCTGCTCTGCCCACCATGTCCAGAATCTCCTCTTCGCTCATTCCACTTATACCCAGGACTTTGATGATGTGATGCGTCATTGCAAGCCTTCCTGACAGGATATCTGCGATGCGTCCGGCATCCCCCCTGAGCTCGACGATAAGGCATCCATCCAGCCTCAGATGAATACTGAAATCTACCTTCAACGACTCAAGACATGCGATAACCTCAGAATAAGGGATGGTACCGTGCTCACCTGAGAGTTCAAATGCGAGCAGCATATCTTACACTGTCAGGCTTTCTTTTAATTCTCTTAGCATTTCAGCAATCACACCATGCCATAAGAACTGCTCTTCAAGGTGCCCTTTTATGGCTTTTTTGGCTGATGTGTCTTCATTCCATTTGATGTTCTGGAATTCCGCGTTCTTGAATATGAGCCCGTAGGCAGGCGAAAGCTCAAGCCCTTCTGTGAACTCACCGGGATTGAGCATCTGCTCAAGCCAGATTATGTCCCTCGCCCCTGAACCCACCATTTTCATTGCTGTTGCGATCTTTCTCACCATGTGCCAGAGGAAATGATCTGCCTGGACATCCATGATCGTGAACTCTCCCTCAACCCTTGTTTCTATTTTCTCGATATTGCATATACTTCCCTTTTCTTTATCCTGGGTTGAGAAATTAGCGAAATCATGCGTTCCTTTCAGCAGGCGGGAGGCGTTCCTGAGTAGTGAGATGCTGTATTTCCCGCACATGATATACCTGTACTCCCTGCTTATGGCATTATGGCGCGGGTCAAAGCCCTCTGGAACATATGCGCTCGCCCATGCCCATATCGTGGGAGGGAGCTTGCTGTTGATCAGTCCCGGGATCGCCAGTTCAGATGTTTCAGTATCAAACGCTATCACCTGACCGAGGGCATGAACTCCCTGATCAGTTCTTCCTGCGCTGATATAGCCTGCTTCGTGTGGATTATTTATGATGCCTGATTCAGCAAGTGACCTGAAGAGTTCCCCTTCTATGGTTCTGGCACTGGGCTGGACATGAAAACCGTGAAAATCAGTGCCAATGTATGCAATTTTTAAAGCTACTCGCATGCATTTTAAATTGATATGTAGATATATAAATATTGGCTAAAAATTAAATAGGATCAAATACCCTTCAGAATTATTTTTCCCTCGTTTAACAGTTCCATGATCATATTGGAATTAGAATCCGGGAATTCAAATGCGAATATGAAGACATTTGTATCCAGAAAAATTCTATATTTCATCGCGGACATTCGCAAGATCTACTGCCAGTTGTTCAGGGCTGACTTTTCTCTTTTTATGGGCCTGTATCTCCTGCCATATTGTTTTTTTATCAAGCAGATTAAGGTCTATGGCATATTTTATTAAGGCCGATCTAATCGCTTCTGATTTGCTGTTGAACAAACCCAGGTCTACCATCTGTTTGAGAAGATGCGCTTCTATTCCTTTGAATTTTAGCGTTAATGTGGTAGTTTCAGCCATAAAATCTTATAGTGAATTAATAGTATTTATGTATTGCTTGCTCTCCCATGAAGCACTTTTTCTAATCTATGTCTCATTAGAAAGATTGCAATTATATCCCAACGATAAATATAAGAAATCCCGGTACAATGAATAACTTTTAATATCTCTCCCCCCATTTTACGCACGATGCTAAAGCGCGAAAACATCCTCATCGAAGCCCTTCCTTACATCCGTGAGTTCTATGATTCTATCATGGTCATAAAGATGGGGGGTCATGCGATCATTGATCCTTCTATCATGGACAGGATAGTACAGGATATCGTGCTCCTGAAGTTCGTGGGCATACATCCTGTGATCGTGCACGGCGGCGGTCCCGAGATCACGGAAAAGATGGAGCGCATGGGGAAGAAGCCAGAGTTCATTTCAGGGCTGCGTGTGACAGATGATGAGACGCTTGAGATCGCACGTATGGTGCTCGTGGGCAATGTCAACAGCAAGATCGTTTCCCTGATCAGCAGACATGGTGGAAAAGGTGTTGGTCTCTCTGGCAGCGACGGAAGGCTTATCGTTGCAAGGAAGATCGCTCCCCAGAGGGTGAATGTTGGAGGCATCGAGAAAGAGGTAGATCTTGGCTGGGTGGGAGAGACCGAGGTCATCAATCCAGAACTGCTGCTCATCCTTGCAGGAAAGGGGTATATCCCGGTCATCTCGCCCATAGCCACGGATGATAAAGGGAATGATCTGAACGTGAACGCAGATACGGTTGCCGGGGATATCGCCGCAGCCCTGAGAGCGAAAAAAATGATCTCTCTTACAGATGTGCCCGGGATTCTCAGAAATCCAGAGGATAGAAATACCCGGATTTCAAAGATCGCATATAATGAAATTGAAAAACTCATATCAGATAACATTATCAGCGGCGGGATGGTACCAAAGGTCAAGTCAAGCGCTGCTGCCATTGCTCGCGGCGCAGGGCAGGTTCATATAATCGATGGGAGCACGCCTCATTCCCTGCTGCTTGAGCTGTTCACGGATGAAGGTATTGGGACAATGATATATAAGAAAGAGTGAATTAATGTGAAGATGAAAAAAGAAAAGGAAGAAAAGGAAGAAAAAAAAGAAGAACCGGTTAAGCCAGTCTCCCAGGAGGAAAGAAAGCGCGCCCTGATCGAGGGCATAAAGAAGACAGCTGTGCCTTCGTTCATTGGAGCGGCTTTTGCATTGCTGTTTTTCCTGGCAGGTGAACAGATCTCAGGAAAACCCTGGATCTTTGTCCTTATGCTGGTCGTGATCGTTTCATACTATATACAGAGACTGGTTTATCCCTATCTTGATGTCAGGGTAAAGGAGTTCGGAACAAAAGACTGGCTGTATGTGGAATTCATGACGATAATATTCCTGCTCGTGGTCTGGATCATTTTATTGAATAAATGATATTGGTGTTTTATGCGGCTTGCTGTTTTAGATAAAGATAGGTGCCAGCCCAGGATGTGCGGTTACCAGTGCATCAAGTTCTGCCCCAGGGTTCGTACAGGTGATGAAACAATAATAACAGGCGAGGATGGAAAGCCTGTGATATCAGAAGAACTCTGCCCCGGGTGCGGGATCTGTGTCAAACGCTGTCCGTTTGAAGCAATAATGATCATCGGTCTTCCCGAGGAGCTTGAAGAACCCACGCACAGGTATGGGAAGAACGGTTTTGCACTCTACGGCCTCCCGATACCAACGGCAGGTAAGGTATCAGGCTTGCTTGGACCCAACGGGATAGGGAAAAGCACAGTGATAAATATTCTCTCTGGATCGCTTCGGCCCAACCTGGGGAAAAGCATGACAGAATGGGAAGAGGTGCTTGACCATTATGCAGGCACTGCTGTCCGCGATTACCTCGAAGGGGTATCCAGGAACAAGATAAAGACATCGCAGAAGCCGCAGTACGTGGATATGATCCCGAAAAAGTTCAAAGGAAAAGTCTCTGATCTGGTATCCAGGGTGGATGAACGGGGAGTATTGAAAGATCTGGTATCGAAACTTGATATTGAGAACATCATGGAACGCAGGATCGATGAACTGAGCGGGGGCGAGCTTCAGAGGGTGGCGCTTGCAGCCTGTGTGGCAAAAGAGGCGGATTTCTATTTCATAGACGAGATAAGCCCCTATCTTGACATATACCAGAGGATAAAAGCTGCAAGGATCATCAGAGAGCTTGCAGAGGAAAAGGCAGTGATGGTAGTGGAACACGATCTCGCGATACTTGATCTGCTTGCGGATGTGGTGCATATAGCCTATGGCACGCCAGGGGGTTTTGGTGTAATTACACATCCCAAAGGTGTCAGGGTAGGGATAAACGAATATCTCAAAGGTTTCCTGCGTGAAGAGAATGTGAGGATTCGGGCAGAAGCGATCGAGTTCGAGGTGCATGCTCCACAGGCTGCAAAGGAGGTATCGACGCTTTTGAAGTTCGGTGAATTTTCGAAAAAATACGAGGAGGGGTTTGAACTCACAGCCAGAGGTGGAGAAATCAGGAAAGGTGAAGTCACAGGCATAGTTGGACCCAACGGCATCGGCAAATCCACGTTTGTGAAGGTACTGGCAGGAGAGATAGAGCCCACGACAGGCGGCATAGACATTGATATAAAAGTATCCTACAAACCCCAGTATATTAAAGCAGACGAACAGGTCGCAGTGGCAGATTTGCTGCGCTCCATAACCAGACAGTTCGATACAAGCTATTACCAGACCGAGATCCTGAAGCCGCTGCAGCTTGAGAGAATTCTCGGACAGAATGTGTCTGACCTGAGCGGAGGTGAACTGCAGAGAGTCGCGATAGCAGCATGTCTCTCCCGAACTGCTGATCTTTATCTCCTGGATGAACCCTCGGCGCATCTTGACGTGGAGCAGAGGGTACTTACCACAAAGGTGATCAGGCGCTTTGCAGAGAACAATAAAGTCAGCGCAATGGTAGTGGATCATGATATCTACATGATTGACATGTTGAGCGACAGGCTCCTTGTTTTTGAAGGTCAGCCAATGCTCAGCGGAGAGGTCCTCGGTCCTTTCAACATGCGGGATGGTATGAACAGATTCCTAAGGAACATCGGCATCACCTTCAGGCGCGATGAAGAAACAAAGAGACCCAGGGTTAATAAACTGGATTCTCAACTCGACCGCACCCAGAAGGCAGAAGGGGAATATTATTACAGCCTAAAATAATATTCTATTTTAATCGCATGATATACATGGAATAGTAAATTATATATCATAATTTCATCATCATAATTATTATATGAAATCTTACGTCGTGATCTTAATTATTCTTTTCTGGTCAGCAAATCTTGCATCTGCTGCTGATCCGAAGCCAGACGACCCGAAATACTGGTCAAGCGCAGTATCATCGACCCTTTATAAAGGTGAAAGCCTGAGCAACGGGGATTATATGGTAAAGGCAGTGCAGTTCCCTTCAGGCGTGCCTGGCATAAAAAATATAAATGGAAATATTGTCCCTGAAACAGAGGTTGATCCCATGGTATATCTTGAAATCTATAAAAACGGGGTTCTTCTCAAGGAGATCATCATGACCCCGGCGGGTGGGGCTTATATAGATCCTGATAACGAGGTCAAGATATCAGCCACTGACTTTTTGTCAAGAAATGCAAAGGAGTGGGTATTTGAGTACTATAAACCATGGGCTAATGTAGGCATCCAGTTAAGAGCAAAGCCAAAACTCGAGGTAACGGTCACAACTCTTGAGAAAAGTATATACACTTCAAACGAAGATCTGATCATCACTGCAAGGGTCACTGTGAAAAACAGCGGCGATGGGTATGCCAAGAATGTTGAGGCAAATCTCGATATTGGCGATCTGAAACTCAGGGGAGGAGATATTGGTCAGCTTCGCCAGTTTTACTACGAACTGGAAGCAAAAGCAAGCCAGAGCTATGACATCATACTGCTTGTCCCTAACCTTATAGATGAAAAATCCTACAGTCTGAGCGCAACTGCGAAAGGTCAGGATGTCAAAGAGCTTTCATATAATGCGGCAGGCTCTGTATCAGTTACTGTATCTCCAAAGCAGAATTATTTCGGGATCACCAAGGCAGTGAGAGACAGGATATATCTCCAGGATACAACTATCGTGGTCATCACGATTTCTAACGGCGGGATGTACGACATACGTGACATCCAGGTCTCTGATAGTATGAGCGAGTTTTTCGAGTTAAGATCTCCTGCCGCGTTCCAGTGGAACATCTCACTGCTGAAGCCCGGACAGGAATGGAGCACCCAGTATTCAATCAGGCCTCTTGAGGCAAACCAGGGTGGTTTCACCATACCTGCTGCAAGTGCAACATTCACAGTAAATAATAAGAAATACAGCGCTTCCTCTAATGCCATTACCATGATAGTCAACGGGCCGAAAATTATCATGAATAAAACAGTGAGCAAACCAGTCGTGAACATAAGCGAGGATGTGACAGTGACTGTGAGCATTAATAACGCAGGAAATATAGGTTCACGTTTCGAAGTGAAAGATTCATTTCCTGAAAGAACAAGCCTCGTGAGCGGAATGACTTCACTTGAGAACTATTCAGAACCCGGCACAGTTATGGGGTTCAGCTATATTATCAGGATGAATTCTGAAGGAGTTTTTGAACTGCCTGCAGCTGTTGCAAACTATACTGATATCAAGTACGCAGGCACAACACGCGCTGTGAAAAACTCGGATAGACCTGTGATCACGGTAGTTGATCCGAGCAAAGTCACACCTGTTCCAACCCCCGTTGAAACACAGAAGCAGGATGGAAATCCTTCCTCCACGCAGGAAGGTAATGAGAACGATCCTAAAGATACACCCGAGCCCACTCCGCCCATAACACCTGGTTTCGATATTGTGCTGGCTTTGATTGTGCTGATATTTGCAGCGATCAGGCGAAGATGAGCTCCATCATGCTGGAAGCTTTTTTATATGACCTGGATGATGCTCTGGGCTGATGAAAGAGATCATATTCGTGGGACGCTCAAATGTTGGCAAGTCAACGCTCATAAGAGCGCTCACCGGCAGGAAGATCCCAATCGGCAGGCGTCCCGGCATCACAAAAAAGCCCCTCCAGATCCCGTATCATGAGGTCATGGTCACTGACATGCCGGGGCTGGGTTTCATGAGCGGAACAAGCGATGAGGGTATGGAAGCGATCAAGGACAATATTGTTCATTATATTGAGGAAAATGCCGGGAAGATCATGCTCGCTGTGATGGTGATCAACGCAACCTCGTTTTCTGAGATCGTGGACAGATGGACTTTGAGAAATGAAATACCTGTGGAGGTCGAACTGTTCGAATTCCTGCACGAGCTGAATATAGATGTTATTGTGGCTGCAAACAAGATGGATAAGGTCAGGGACGAGGATAAAGTGCTTGACGGGATAGGAGAGCGCCTTGGTATGGCGCCTCCCTGGAGACAGTGGCTTGACGCAATCGTTCCTGTGAGCGCAAAGAAAGGAGATGTGGAGGGATTGAAAGAGATCATAAGGAAAAAGTTGGAGGCGGTAAGGAAAAATAAGTGACCCTTGTACGAATATTTTTTAAATCAGAAGCCCCATGATGTTGAAGAACAAAATTGACAGGGTCGCTATGATAAAAAGCCTGAAGGACATACCAAGGATTGGAGATAAGACCTCTCACCGTCTCATCGAACATTTTGGTTCTGAAAAACAGGCAATAGATGCGATATTAAAAGGAGATATCGCAGGTATCAGCCAGATAGAGGGGATGACAGAGAAATCAGCCATCTCTCTCGTTCTGGAAGCTCTTTCGGTGAATGAGGGCGCAGGCATCAGAGACTTTCTGAGAACTGCCGAGGCTCACGATATGTACAGGCGCATCATGGCATTACTGTCAGGTCTTGCGCGCACTGATTATGCGAAAAGCAAACTGCAGCTGTTTATCCCCTACCCTGGCCATAAAAAAGACAGGATAATCGAAATTCAAAAAGAGATACGCAGGACAATTGAGATGGCTGAAAAGCTTGATTCCACCGAGATCTCTGGCTATCTATCCAGAGTGAAACCCATAAGAACAAATATCAGCATTCCTGTCATAAGGGACAGGGTCATAATTGCCACCACTCCTGAGGAATTCGAAGCAGCCAGAAACTTTCCTGTGTCAGTGCAGCTTGTCTCAGACCCGAGAGAAATAGTTGACGTGGTACGGGGGTATTCTCATGCTATCATGGGTACTGGCTCTGCAGGTATTGATTTTCCTGAAGATATGGATGTTGATTTCATAGATATCAAAAAGGCAGAGGCATGGCAGGTGGTTCCTGAAAAAGAACTGGCTTTCTTTACAAAGAACCATGAGTCCATAAGCTCTGCAATTTCAGCGTTCAGAGCCATAAGAAATCATAATCCGGATTTTTGCAGTAAAATTGCTGAGGAGGAGATCGAACGCCTGTCTCTCGGTCTTTCGAAGATCTCAAAGGATTCAGACCTGAAAAGCGGGATAGACAGCGAGGTCGATAGATGCCAGTCCATATACAGCAGAATGAACGAGGTCGTCCTGAGCGCAGAAAAGCAGGCGAATTCTGATTTTGGCGCTCTCATCGAGAAAAGTTCTGTCACAGTGAAGGGTTTTGATCTCCTCACGGCGATGGAAGGAAGTGCAAGCCAGCTCTTTGAGAAGGAAATAAGAGAAAAATACAGTACGGTCACAGGCAGTGCGATCAGCGAGATCTCAGTAAGGCTCGGCCTGAACACAACAGAAGCCCAGTATGTCAATAATTTCTTCAGTGATGAGGTCTCGCATCCTGTCAGAGTGAACCAGCGCGGAGTGGATGAGCTGAAAAACCATTTGCTGCGCAGCATTACATCAAGAAAACTTGTGGTACTGAGAGAGAACGCGCGCCAGCTTTCAAAATTGAAAGATACCGCCTCAACCATAGTGCGAGAAGTACTTGATTTTGATGTTGGTCATACCATCGCATGCTTTGCAGGCAGATTCAACCTCACCATGCCGGAGATCCAGGAAAAATGCGGGATCGGCATTGTAAGAGGTGCGAACCTCTTCCTGGAATCCCCTGTGCCGATAAATTATTCGGTGGGTTCATCGCGTCCTGATGAAAGGATACAGAAGCTTAAGGATGCGCGCGTGGTGCTGCTGAGCGGTGTGAATTCAGGTGGAAAGACCTCAACCCTTGATCTCATGGCACAGATCATCATCCTTGCCCATATGGGCTTTCCTGTGCCAGCGGAACAGTGCGAGCTCGGTCTGGTGGAGGAATTCTATTATTTTGGCAAGTCCAGGGGAACGATGGATGCTGGTGCTTTTGAGGCAACGCTCAAAGCTTTTTCTGCTGTTGCAAAAAAGAAGAGCAAGATCGTGCTCGCTGATGAGATGGAATCCATAACAGAGCCCGGTGCTTCTGCAAAGATCATCTCTGGCATACTTGAGGAGCTTGATGACAACAGAGGGCTTGGCGTCTTTGTGAGCCACCTGGCTGAGGCAGTGCTCCAGAACACGGATCATAAGATACGGGTTGACGGGATCGAGGCAAAAGGTCTTGATGAGCATCTGAACCTGATCGTGGACAGGAACCCGAGGTACAATTATCTTGCAAAAAGCACCCCTGAGCTGATCGTGGAAAGGCTTGCCAAAAAGGAAAAGGAGAGCGAGTTCTACGATCGATTATTGAAAAAGTTCAAATAGCTGCTAGATCTCCCTCTCCAGGAAGATGTCCTTCTTTCTCCGTGCAAGCACGATCATGAGCCTTCCGATAATTACCCCGATTATTATTCCTCCAAGAACATCTGCAGGGAAATGCGTTCCAACGTAGATCCTGCTCAGAGCCACGATGAACGAGAAGGAATAGAGATATTTGCTGTACTCTGGATGGAACCTTGACACCACTGTGGCTGCAAGGAAACTCATCTCAGCGTGCGCTGAAGGAAATGAAGGATCTGATTCTGGTGTCGTCAATAGCCTTGTGGACTCTATCTGATCATAGGGTCTTTGCCTGTCTATGAAATATTTCAGAGGATATGTGAAAAGCGCGCCGACCAGGATCCCAACAATCAGCAGGAATGCCAGCTTCTTCTCTTTTCTCATCCATAGATAGATTATGAGAAAGAGCCAGAAAACATATGTGAGCTCTCTCAGGCTCGGAAAGACCATGTCAAAAATTGGATTTATAAGACTGTGATTCACATCCAGGAAAACTGAATGATCCAGTGTTTCAATATACGTCAGCAGGTCCATAGTTGATGATCACTTATAATTTCGTTTCGAGTATGTGTATCTGGAAGACTCACCGCCCCGGCTTATTATGTAGAACCATTCATACAGCGATTTCATCGTGCCAAACTGCCTGTACCTGCGCATCGAGAACCCTACTCTCATGCGGCTATCGAACTTTACACGGCCTACTTTCCGTATCCTCCGTGCAATCTCAAGGTCATCACCTGCATCAATACACCGGTACATGCCCACCCTGATGAAAGTTTCTCTATCAAATGCGGTATTGCATCCCAGCGTATAGTACAGGGTATGTGTATAGTACCCGAGCCTGGAGAAATTATTTGCTCCTGCGAGGGAGAGCCAGTTCTTTATCCCTTTTTCTATTGGATATACAATCCCGTAAAGCTGCGCAATGTCATAGGTCGCAAAATCGTTCTTTATCACTTCAAGCCATTCTGGAGGAATGATACAGTCCGCATCAGTAGTGGCTACGATCTCTCCCCGGGCGCGCAGTATCCCGTCGTTCCTGGCCCCTCCAACCTTTTTGCTTGCCTGAATGAAAACCTCATCTGCATATTCACCTGCCAGTTCACGCGTGCTGTCCTTAGAATTTCCATCAACCACGATGATCTCGTACTCATCCCTGGGCAGCGTCTGATTGCAGAGGGATTGGAGACAGGCTGTAATGCTTGCCTCTTCATTATATGCGGGAATGATCACCGATATCATGATTCTATCAACACCCTGAACAGATCACAGTGCATCGTGGCGATACGTTTGATATCATATTGCTCTGTAAAGGCACGGGATCTATCAGAATACTGCTGCAATGATCCATCATCTTTTATATGGGCCGAAGCCTCCTCTTTATCCTTGAAGAGTAAAACAGCCTCCCCAAAAATCTCCCTGAACTCCGGTATATCACGGGCAACTACAGGCAGGCCGCAGGACAGCGCTTCCAGAATCACCAGTATGAAATTCTCTGCATGAGAAGGCATGAAAAATATATCTGCCCCGCTGTACGCTTCTATGATATCAGGGACAAATCCAGTAAATATGGTATTTTCTCCACACTGGCTTTTCATCCGTTTTATTTGAAGATAATCTTTTGAAAACGCTCCATACGGGAACCCGCCTACCCAGACCCACTTCAAATCAGGATACATCCTTGAGAGTTCAATAAAATCATATATGCCCTTGCGCGGTGTCTGCTGAGCCACGGTAAGCACCACCTTCTCGTCATCATCGATATCGAACCTTTCCCTGAAACTCTCCCTCTTACCTTCAGCTCTTTTAAAAAAATCCCGGTCAACCCCGTTTGGGATCAGCGTCGTTGACGTATCTGGCACCATCTGTTCTATCTCACGCTGGCATTTTGCCGACAGGGCAATGATGTGGTCAAATTTTTTATGGGCATAGGGATAATAATAATTGATGTATCCGCTGAATGCCAGATTGCCTTCATTGAGGCGGGGTGTGGAATGCGCGGTCAATACCTTTACACCCCGGGAATATTTCTGGTTAAGAAGAGATAACGGTCCAAAACTGTGGTAATGGACCAGATCAAAGTCGTTACTGTTCGAATTCCACGATACGTCCATCCCGGGCATCAGGGACAGATGCCTGTAGAGGGTCTTTGCTGCTGTTGAACATCCGATGTACTTTAAAAAGAGCAGATCTTCCACAAATATATTTACTCGCATTGTATATTCCTCATAAAATCAAGGGCACTTCTGATGCAGCCGTCCATATTAAGATACTCAAACTCTGCAAAACGCCCGACCAGCCCGATACCTCTCTTCGCACAGAAGTCCTTCACTATGGTAACGCTCTGCTTATAATCAAGATCATAGATGACATATGCATATTTCTGCCGGTCAAGCACGGTATATACCACCTCTTCTCTGCTTTTTATGATCTTCATGTTTTTAAGTGCTGCGATTACATGGTTGATTATCTCCTGGTCTTGCATGGCTGATACCTCATCACCTTCGTGATAGGTGATCTCAGCGAGGATTGAGGAATGTCCTGGAGGAGCTACCTCAGGACTGTAGTTTGAAGGGAATGAGATCCTGTTGAAGAGTCCGGATCCTTTATCAGGGACATACAGCCATGAAATATCCGGGACTTTACCCTTTATACCCAGAAAAACACAGATAAGTGAGTTATACTTCAATCCGTCGCAGGCTTTCTGAACGTGTGGGGGGACACCATCCAGGCATTTCAGGAGCTCCTGCAGCGGGATGGTCGAGATGCAGCGATCGGCAGTTACCTCCTGGATGCCGTTGCTGATGGTGAACCTTTCCTCCTCTCTGATAGAAATTACATTGAACCCTGTTCGTATTTTCTCTTCAACAGGACGGGCGATCGCCCTGATCATGGCTTCAATCCCCCCTGTTCTGGGATAACTGAAAACTGCCTGGTGGGTATACCCCTCGGTCTCAATCCCTATAGCTGACCTTATCACATCCTCTACCGGAGGGCGGGGAATGCGGCCATCCACCCAGTGCAATGACATCCTCTCTGCAGGGAATTTCCAGATCTTCTCATTATAAGGTATAAGATATAGCTCTGCGATTCCCTTCCCGAAGGTATAATAGATCCATTCTCTGAAATTTTGGGGCTTCCTGAGTTCACCTTTTTCAACTGCAACATGTGTCTTGATGAATTCATTTATGCACAGGAAAAGATCCTCTTTTGGAAGCTGGCTCAACCCGTTCTCAAACGGGTATTTGATGTAAAGTCCTTTGTAGAAAACTTTTGTATTGCGCCTGTTCCTGTGTCTGTTCTTTCCGAGCACATCGCACATGAATTCCAGTACCTCGGCATCCCTGCTGAAGATGATATGAGAGCCGCCTGTATCAAAAGTGAACCCTGAGTCGCGCTTTGAGCGGCATAGACCTCCATAATATTGTTCTCGCTCAAGCACGATCACTTCCTCGCCCTTCTCATGAAAAAGGCGCGCAAGGGTGATGCCTGTCAGACCTCCGCCCAGTATTACCGTTTTCACGTTCCACAATTAGATTCCCTGCTTTATATAAGTGAGGTCATCTAAATTTGATTGCAGTTCAAAGATTCCTGATCTGCGCTGATATCGCATAAACCGTTACTTTTATATTTCACTTATTCAATGGGAGAGCAAAGGTGACCTAAATGGTAGCAAAAGTAAACCCTGACGAATGTACAGGCTGCGGAACATGCGTAGATGAATGCCCCGCAACAGCAATAGAGATGAAGAACGATAAGGCGAAAGTGGACGAGGAAGAGTGCACCGACTGCGGCACATGCGTTGATTCGTGCCCTACCAGTGCAATCACGATGGAATAGATCAGAAATCCGCAAGGTCAGTTATGGAAAAGATCAAGGCTGGAGTACTTGGAGCAACAGGAAACGTCGGCCAGAGATTCATTGAGATGTTAAGCAGGCATCCGTGGTTTGAGATAACATCGCTTGCAGCCTCGGACAGAAGTGCAGGTAAAAGGTACGGTAATGCTGCAAACTGGAGACTGGAAAGCAAGATCCCTGAAGAAGTGGCTGATATGACCGTAGTGCCTGTGGATACAGAGAAAGTGGACGCTGACATCGTGTTCTCCGCACTTCCAGCTGACCTTGCAAAAACAGTGGAACCCGGGTTCGCAGAAGCAGGCTTCGCAGTTGCAAGCAATGCCAGCGCGCTGCGCATGGTAAAGGACGTGCCCCTGGTAATACCTGAAGTGAACTCAGAACATCTCGGGCTTATAGATATTCAGCAGGATAACAGGAAGTGGGATGGGTACGTTGTCACGAACCCGAACTGTACCACGATAATGATGACCGTGACTCTGAAGCCGCTCATGAAGTTCGGGATAGAGAAGATCTATGTCGCCTCGATGCAGGCGATCTCAGGAGCGGGATACGATGGCGTGGCTTCGATGGCGATCCTGGATAATGTCATCCCGTATATTGAAAAGGAAGAAGAAAAGGTCGAGACCGAGACAAGAAAGCTTCTGGGTGAATTCAATGGAAGCGAGATCATTGATGCGCCTTTCAAGGTGAGCGCAAGCTGCAACCGCGTGATGGTGATGGATGGACATACAGAAGCGGTCTGGGTGGAGATGGCTGATGACCCCTCGCCAGAAGAGGTCAGGAACGCCTTTCTGGAATTCGATCCTGGACTATCAGACCTGCCGACCGAGCCTGAGCCTGTGATTGCGGTCAAGGAAGAAAAAGATCGTCCCCAGCCGCGCATGGACAGGAACCTGGGAGGAGGGATGACGGTTTCAGTAGGACGCATTCGCCCCGGGATACGCTATATCTGCATGGGGCATAACACCATAAGGGGCGCTGCAGGCGCAAGTGTGCTGAATGCAGAGCTGCTAAGAAAGATGGGAAAGCTCTAAGAAATCATTCCCTCATTTCTGGCGGCAGCATGTTGGGGATTCCGTCGTCTATAGGATAGTACTCACTGCATTTTCCGCAGTGGAGCGTTCCTTTCACGATCTCTTTTTCATTCTCCTCGGTAACTTCGAGCACCAGGTCGCCTTTGCACATCGGGCAGCACAGGATATCCATAAGGTCTCTTTTCATTGTTCTTGCACCTTGATCACTTAAATTCCGCTTTTATTATCAAGGTATCGGTAGATATAAGCATTGATACGATGATGCTGATATGAGAGAGGAAGAGCGGCTGCCGGCAGTATTGCTGAGGAAAGTCCCCTCACTTTCTGGACCGCGGGCACGTGCAAGCGTGCAGGGTGAGAATCCTGGCTCTGGAACAGAAACGATACCGCAGCACAGAAATGCGATGATTTCGAAAGGATGAGGTCATGTGTATGCGGATGGAACGGCGAATCCCCGCGGGTGCAAGCCAAAATAGGGCAGAAAGGCAGTCCAGACCTGCCCGAGTCTGGCGCATAGCTGAATGCCGCATAAGCGCGATAAGGGCTTTGCCCTTGCGCTAACATAAAGGGGCTTACTCTCCTCACTCATTCTTCAATTTTATCCTGGAACATCACACGTATTATTTTATTTTTTTGATAGAATACCTATGAACAATATAATGATCATTTGAATTGTTGACAGAATCAGGATATTCCATCTCGTTGTTACAATTTGTGATGTATTTATTAATGATATTTCCAAGAATAACCAGATAATACCAAGAACAAATATTATCACAATTTTGGTGAATTCAGTACCCAATTTCATTAACATAACCTCCTGGAAAAAAATTTCTGTCGGTTATCCCGACAGAAATTATCAATCTCAAATCGGTCCATAAGGAATTGGAATGTAATTATTCCTATTTAATCCGGCATAACTGTTGATTATTCCAAAATCATATGGCCACCAGTTAAGATATTTATCTGCAAAGGTATAAATATCGCTCATTTCAACCCAGAAATCAAAAGATCCATCTGGATTGGCATATAACCCATGTTCTCCAGAATCCCAGTAAACAGTAATCTTTTTTAAAAGTTAATAATATTCCATCGATTCTGTTGCTTTTGGTTTTCCCAAATTGTTATTATATATAATATTGAATATTAAGAACAGACTCTTGAGAT
>JAPZAV010000139.1 GCA_027460465.1 Candidatus Methanoperedens sp.
TGTTACACTAGTGTTTTACACTATCGGTGCAGTTTTTTCTTTGTGGAAATTGAGAAAATTACGAATGCTTAGAGGCAATGATAAAAATGTTATCTTTCAATTTCTATGAAAGAATACAGACGGCATTTTGACGCCATAGGCTAATTATGTGCTAAAATGTCAAAAAACTGGAATTCTGTAATATCGGTCAGCACGGGATTTTCTGCTCGATCTTTTCAGCAAGTCCAACGATATTATCAACATTATCCGCCATATCTTTTTTGTATTTTGTACTGATCGCGGCAAATATTGTGTTTTTTTGAAAGAGCAGATTGTATGTTACCCCATCGCTCTGCTTTTTCTTGAACAGAATCGAAGCTTCTCCCAGTGTTCTTATTTTTACAGGTATTCCATAATCGTTCTTTTTCAAAAAATCCACATCTTCCTGAAATGCAGTGTTTGCTCCCTCTCTGTGCCTGTATGCAGTAATTACCTGGATTATCACATCCTTTTTATCCTGCAGAAAACAGGTGAAACACCCCTCAGCAAATCCCCAGCTCTTCAGGTCATGTGTGGTTGCATAATTAAAACACAGCTCAGGATCTGAATCAAGAGTGCATACGTTCTCGTAAAGCAAATCCATGCCACTTCCTGCCTCGACCATTGTAAGTGCTATATCTATCGAACGCTCTGACATTTTCATACCTTAAAAGCGGAAGTTTGATATGAAAGTATCGATATCTGACAGAATAACTTATTAATAACGAGGATTATAATATAAGGTGGAGGCTTAAAATGTTCAAGGCACTGATCGGCGCAGAAAAACTGAAGGACGCTATCGAAGCTATCTCTTCACTGGTTGATGAAGCTAAATTCAAACTTACCGCAGATGGAATAAACGTCAGAGCAGTGGATCCCGCCAATGTCGCCATGGTGAGTCTTGAGCTCACAAAAGATGCGTTCGATTCCTTCGAAGCGACTGAAGGAGAAATCGGAATAGACCTTACGAAAATGAACGATATAATGGAAATGGCTGAGAAGGATGACAGGATAGAAATTGATCTTGATGAAAATGCTCACAAACTCATAGTCAGGATGCGTGAGCTCTCTTATACTATGTCTTTACTTGATCCCTCTTCTATCAGAAAAGAGCCTAAAGTCCCTGCCCTGGATCTGCCAGTCCATATCGTTGTGCGGGGTGAAGATCTAAAACGCGCTGTAAAGGCTGCTGAGAAAGTGAGCGATTACATGTCCATGGGGATAAGTGGAGAGGTTTTTTTTATGGAAGCCGAGGGGGATACGGACAACGTCAGGCTTGAAATGACAAAAGATCAGTTGATAGATCTCAAATCAGGGGAAGCAAGGTCTCTGTTCTCGCTTGACTATCTTACAGACATCAGTAAGATCGCGGCAAAAGCCAGCGAGGTAACAATTGATCTTGGTAAGGATTTCCCTCTGAAAGTCAGGTTCAAGATCGCAGAGGGACATGGCGAGGTCAGTTATATGCTGGCTCCCAGGGTTGAATCAGAATAACGCATGGATGTTCTTGATTTTGCTGTTTTTCCTTTTGTCACCGGTGCTTTAAGGTATGTGGAAGCCCTGGATTTCAAACTTGAAGAACTTTTTCATGATCGGGCGTTCGAGCAGATAAGGGAGCGCGGGAAACAGCGCGTACAGTGCGCCATAGGTGAGGGGATCATCAAACCTGAGATCCCGGACAGGATAGGCGCTGAAAAAGAACTGCTGTCATACCCTGTTGCCAGGATCCTTGTTTCGTGCATCAACGATGGTTATCTTATAAAACGATATGCACTTGCAGAGGCAAAATCCGCATCCGAGCAGATAAAAAAACTTCCTGATGATGCCCTCAAAGAACTGGCTCATGAATTCAATATGGCTGCTGAGATTAAAGAGAGAGCGTATGTGATGCATTTTACAGATTATATCAGGTATGCAAGCGCGATCCATGAGCATCAGTGGAAGCTTGTGAACAGGAAAATGAATCACGGCCGGGTGCATCTGACAAAAGAAGAGATCAGCCGCCTCATAGAAGAGGCTGTCAGAAAGAGGATCGAATCAGGTCTGCCCCTTGATGTGCCTCAGGACATATGCACATCGCTTGAAGGTCATATCGGTGAGATCAGGGAAAGTCTGAGCGCACGCAAATCCCGGTTCAATATCGAAGAGCTGAAGGAAATAATGCCTGACTGTTTTCCCCCCTGCATGAAGTATGCCCTTGCAAATGCACAATCCGGGATCAACCTTTCGCATTCGATGCGTTTTGCCCTCACGTCCTTTCTCCTGAATCTCGGGATGAGCGCTGACAGGATAATCGAGCTCTTCAAGGTCTCGCCAGATTTTGATGAGGAGAAAACGCGATACCAGGTGCAGCATATCCACGGCTCTACAGGCACGGTTTATACTTCACCCTTATGTTCCACCATGATCACTTACGGTAATTGCTATGGCAAAGAGCCTCTGTGCGAACGGATTTCCCATCCACTGAGCTATTACAGGAAAAAAGCATGGATATTGAAGAAAACATATATCCAGAATGATCCCAATAAAAGGTAGTAAAATGTTCAGGACTTTCAATTTCTGGAAACAGAGGTCTTTTCGGAAACTCATGTTGCCCGGTAAAAGGCTTACGATCTATACAAGGAATAACCCTGATTCAGATTCACTTGCAAGCTCGCTTGCGCTCAAGAGGATCGCAGAACATTATAATATGGATGCCTCCATTTATTACACAGGAACGATTCAGAACAAAACAGTGGGCAATGTGCTTGGCGACGACGTGATCAATACACCTGCCATTGTCCAGACCTCAAACGACATGGCGCTTGTGGACCTTTTGCCCACGGAATTGACAGGTGAGAAAATCAATCCTGTGATCGTGATAGGTCATACCCTTGGGAATATTGAAGGGATACGCTGCGCACACAAGGATATCAGGACGACAGAGACCACCTCGAGCATAATGGTAGAATATCTGAACAGGCTGGACGTGGCAATAGATAAGAGGCTGGCAACCCTCTTGCTTTTCGCAATGCGGGAGAAAACCAACACTTTGATAATGAACTTCACGCTTCCTGATATCGAATCTTACTGGTACATTCACAAGTTCGTGGATATGGAGCTGCTGAACAGCCTTGAGCATCCTTCTGCCAGGCTTGAGACCTTCGAGGATCTGTCCAGGGCCATCAGCAATAAATCAATAAAAGGAGCATCCCTTTTCACCACAGTGGGTTTTGTCAAAGATCCAGGCACTATCCCCAAGGTCTGCAAATACTTGCTTGATATAGAGGGGATCTCGACCGCTCTTGTACTGGCTGTCAATGCCACGAAAATTTACATCTATGCCGAGTCCAAAAATATGGAACTCAATATGAAAAACATCCTCAAGAAGGCGTTTGGCGAATGGGGCGAAGTCGCAGGCAGCCCGTTCCATGCCAGCACCTCCATACCCCTTGGCGTGTTCGGTACTGTTGCTGATATGGAAAAGGCAAAGCAATACCTTATTAAATCTATCAATGATGCGGTCTCAGAGCGGTTTTTTCATGTCCTTGAGGCTGAATAGAACCTTCCATGCGCACACCTGACACATACGCCCTCTGCCGTAAGACATCGGGAACAAACGAGTCTCCCGCATAGCATGCATGTGTGCAGTTTTCCGGGACGACCGCAGACGCTACAAACCCCTGTTACTTCCATGTTCTCCACTGCAGGGAGGAATTATGAAGCCTGATATGGGACGAAGTATTCTTCAATCACCCATGATTCAAGCTCTTCGATAGCTTTTTTTTCCCCCTCTTTTATCATTAAAGGTCGTTTTTGGTTCGTTTCTATTTTTTTATTCATTTATATCCACGGTACCCTTTTAGGATTACCTTCTACATTAATTTGAGTCATTATACACACTTAAAGTTATCTATTTCCTCCTGTCACAACCCTCAGGATCTGCACTTCATCAGAGTTCAGTTTTTCATCGAGTGGCACAGGCATACCGTTACGAAATACGATAACTATTTCAGGATTGATATGAAGAGACTGAAGAAGCTCTTCATACGTCCAGTTCTCACTTAATTCCAGGGTCTGTTCTTTTGCTCCACTTGAAAGGATTTTTATCCTTACTTTCACCTTATTTCCTCTTCAGATAGCTCTTCTAACTCCCCTTTCATCTTGGTTAGATCTACGAGATTCTCTTCCATTAATTTGTTCTCCAGAATTTTCTGCTTTTTTTCGCCTTTTCTTTCCAGATTTCGCTTTTTAAGTTTGGACATGTTTTTACCTCGCATCTTTTGTTCAGACTTTTATCCTTGATTTACTGAGTGTAAGATGACCTCGTCTCCAATCTATACTTGGACTGCCGTATTTATTAATGTTTGGATGCGTATAATGCAAGATCTTTCATTTTATATTCCCTTCTGCCGCATCCTGCTTTTTCAGCAGCTTCGATATGTACCCATGGATCGACTCCCCACACATTGAATACTGAACTTCCTTTCAATTTCATCTGTTCATCTATTTTATCGATCGTGGCTGCATCCAGAGCCACAGGGTCACAGGAAGCCAGTATCCCTATGTCTTCAACAAACCTCTCACCTGAAAAACTGAAGCAATCGCATCCAGGAGTCAGGTCGTATACCCAGTTGATATACCCTATTTTCCCCTCAAGCGCTTTGATCGGACCCAGCGCAGCCTCTCCCAGTCTTTTCTGCATTCTATCCGTTGCACCTTGAGGCGGAACTATCGCTTCTTCAGGACATGCATCTGCGCATGATAGCTCACCGCAGCATTTTGATTGGTCTATGTCAGGAGGAGTTATTGCGCCCCACGGGCATATTTCAACGCAATCCCCGCAAAGCACGCACTTCTCAGGGTCTATTGATGGCCTGCCTACCTCATGCACCTTTATCTTGCCTGCCCTGTCGAGGCAGCCCATTCCAAGATGCTTCAGCGCACCTCCGAATCCTGAGGCAGGATGTCCCTTGGCATGCGATATTACGATCATGGAATCCGCCTCTGCGATCGCAGAAGCCACCGTGATGCTGTCGAGCGCTTCTCCGTTTATTTCTATCTTCCTTGCTTCACCTCCCCTGAGACCGTCGGCAACGATGAACGGCGCGTTCATGCTCGCATGGGTGAAGCCGTTCATGGCAGCACCGTTTATCAGATCTGCGGCATTGAGCTTCATGCCTTTGTACAGCGTGGTGGTATCTGTTACAAAAGGTATCCCGCCTGCCTTTATTACAAGATCCACAACAGTCCTTGCGATGACGGGTCTGAGGTGAGTGGTGTTCCCTAACTCGCCAGGATGTATTTTTACAGCAACGATGTCCCCATCCTTTACAGGTGAGATCTGAGGGAAGATCCTCTTTATCTGTTCCGGTTGATTATCCTGGGGTTTTGTTATTTTTGCATTCTGGAATAATACGTCACTCAAAACTATCACCCTTTATCTTATTTACCTCTGACATTTATACAGTTTCTGCTGATGAGCAGAAAGAAAATATATATTAAAGTAAAGAAACAATTATTGCATTCTTATGCCCTACGCTGCAGCAGATAGACAGGACTTCATAAGGCGGATGAATCTGAAACCCGAAGCACGGATTCTGGACTTAGGAGGCATGCTTGCGGATGAGCTTCCTCTGGCGGTTTCGGGTCTCACAAAACCAAGGCAATTGAACAATGCTGTTCTCATAAGACCTGCACTTTTACCTTTTAAGAATCTTGTTTTTGATGCCGTGGTTTCCTATCATTACCTTGACCTGATATCGCCTGAGATGCTCACTTACGTTTTTCCAGAGATCTTAAGAGTGCTGAAGAGTGGATCCATGTTCTCTTTCATGATAACGCTGTGGTCTGCCCAGAATGATCAGCAGCGCTCAAGTCTTCTCTTCAGCGGTCTATTGAAAAGAACAGGTGCGCTTCATTCACATGAATTCGAGAACATAAACATGCAGCTTTCAACATCAGGTTTTGCTGAGATAACAGTCGAGACCATAAAGCGCGGCATACCTATCCCAAAGAATTTCACCATGTCCCACCTCAAAATGCTCGGAAACCTCATAAAAAAGGAGAAGGATGAAGGGGGGAAAGAGATCAGGATGCTGACAAAGCAATATTTTGAGCATGTGAATAAACACGGAGAGGCGATGCTGCCCGCGCTTCATTTCATAGCACAGAAGCCATGAGGCAGAAACATCTTGAGATGCTGCTGGAGCAGGTCAGAGGCTTCAGTTCCCCACATCCCTCAAAAGAGCAGTATTCAACTCCAGCGATAGTTGCGGCTGAACTGCTTCATTTTGCTTTCATGAGGGGAGATATCACAGATACTGTCTTTGACCTTGGATGCGGGACAGGTATGCTTGCAATCGGGGCGAAACTCCTGGGAGCAGAAAAGGTTATAGGTTTTGATGATGATAGAGATGCCCTTGAGATTGCACGGGCAAATGCAGATAGACTCGATGTAGATGTCGGGTTCGTATGCAGCCGCATAGACGAAGTCTGCGGAAAAGCGCATACAGTAGTGATGAATCCACCATTTGGCGCGCAGGTGAAGGGAAGCGACCGCCCTTTTTTGAGGAAAGCCCTCGAATTGAGCAGGGTTGTCTACTCTATACACAATGCCGGGAGCACGGATTTCATAAGAAAATTCATTAGCCCTTCAGTCATAACAGAACATAGATTGATTGATTTCCCCATTAAAAGGACATTCAAATTTCATACAAGAGAGATGCAGGTCATAAAAGTCGAGATGTACAGGATAGAGAAAAGATAGAGGGATCGTTATTAGAATCAAACGCAAGAAGTCCATTGGAAGAAGAAAGCTTGGAAAAGGCGAGCAGAAAGAGAAAGCCGAAAAAGAAGAAGAAAAAGAAGAAGTAACAGAGGAAGTAACAGAGGAAGTAACAGAGGAAGTAACAGAGGAAGTAACAGAGGAAGTAAGTAGAGAAGAAACCGAGATGCCAGAAGAAACAGGCAAGATCGTATTGCCTGGAGAACTCATAGGGACTTCAGAGGAGTTCGTACCCAGAAATGGGGCATATGAGGATAAAGGGAATATCTATTCAGCAGTAACAGGAATAATAAAGACAAACCCTAAAGACCGCTCGATCTCAGTTTCACCTGTAACAAATACACCGCCCCGCCTCCAGATAGGGGATATCGTAATCGGTCAGATCACGGATGTGAAAGATTCGGTGGCGCTGATCGAGATTGCAGGGATCAAAGGTAAGGGCGAACGGGAGATCGTGGGCGCAGAAGATGCAGCGATACATGTTTCAAACGTAAAGGATGCATATGTCAGAGAACTATCTTTAGAATTTGCTCCTTTCGATATCGTCAAAGCCAGGGTATTAGATCTTCGGAATATGCGGCTGACAACAGTGAATAAAGAACTCGGTGTCATGAAGGCTTACTGCACAAACTGCAGGACTGTGCTGAAAAAGGACAATGATAAACTCAAATGCCCTAAATGCAAAAGGATCGAAGCAAGAAAATTGTCCTCTGATTACGGAAAAGGAGTTATTTAGGTGATGCTATGGAACTTACAATTCTGAACAAGACGGATAATGAGATCAGCATAAAAGTAGCGGGAGAGACGCACACGCTACTGAATGCGCTAAAAGTAGCCCTGCTCGGCAGCAAGCACGTAGAGATTGCAACGTACGATATTAAACACCCCACGATCAGCGACCCTGTGCTGTTCGTGAGAACAGACGGCGCAGATCCAGTAAAAGTGATAAAAAAGGCGTCGGAAGATATTTTCAAAGAATGTGATGAATTTATTAAGCTTTTTAAGAAGAAGACAGTGGATTGAAAAGCTCTTTATATTTTTCTTCGATGAGATCATCCACTGATATGCCGTGCTCAAGTGCAACAAGAATAGCGCTCACATCTATCTCCACAAGCCTGGAAAGCTCTTCCTGTTTCTTATTGATGAGCGCGATCACTTTTCGCTTTTCCATGCCAGAACCTGCGATCATGCGTTCGATGGTCCTGTCAAACAATGACTTTTCCTCAAGAACCTGAGGATCTGGCCTGAATCCTGCCGGGATCTGGATGGAATTGAGATCAAATGCAGGGCGAATAAGATCTCCGTCTCTTTTTAGCAGTCCGGCTTTCTCTGCAGATGCTGTGATTTTCTTTGCCTGCTCTGGAGTGAACCAGTTGAGATCAATCGATAGCGCCAGCACAAGCTCGCTCTCTTTCAGAACATCCTTGCCTTTCATTTTGAAAGGCATCGAGACAGTATAGGTGAGATCAGACATCAGGTGCGTTTCTTCTTATCTCATCCACAATGGTCTCTGCAATTCTCGAAGGCTCCGTTCTGCCCAGACCCTCAATTCTGTGCACTGTCATTGTGAGGACTCCATTTTCAACTTTCGCCCTGACAAGAAAGGAATCGCCTTTGAAGGGCACACGTTCGTACTTTTCATTGAGGAAGGAATATTTGAGTGCAACCCTGAAATCAACAGTGCCTTCCTTTTCGATATCCGCAAGTACAGAATCAACGCTATCCTTATTCAGTGGATAGAATTCAACACCTTTGTCCGTTATCTCGATCTTGATGTCTCTTTTTGCCTGTATCCTCTTCCCTTTGAGATCCGGTGAATCAGTAACAAAATTTCCGAACTTCCCATCCATCTTTGCTATCGTCCTTACGATATAATGGAGGTCTGCCCGGAAATTATATTTCTGTTCAAACTCGGGTTCTGGCGGGAATCGATGATAAATACGTCTCATATGAGTGCATATCGTCAGATATTCTTAAAAGCTTTCTGCTAAGGTTAATTATCCCCCGGATGTATTAAAGCGCATGAAATACGACGTCGTGGTCGTGGGTGCGGGTCCTGCGGGTGCGATAGCTGCAAAGTATGCAGCTCGAAACGGCGCAAGAACATTGCTGATAGAGGAACATGCCAGCATCGGCTCACCTGTGCAGTGCACAGGACTGATAAGCACAAAAGCCCTTGCAGAGTGCGAGATGGGGGAGGGGAATTTCGTGCTTGCAAGATTGAGAGGAGCTTTTGTGTATGCCCCTGACTGTTCAGAACTGACCGTAACGGGAAAAGGGGTGAAGGCATATGTCATTGATCGAAAGATGTTTGACAGGGCGCTTGTTGAAGGCTCGGTTGACCTGGGAGCGGATCTTCTTTTGAAGACGAGATTCATTGACATGGAAAAGGATAAGGTTTCGGTCAGGACAGATGGTGAGAAAAAAGAGATCCGCGCAGATACCATAATCGGAGCTGACGGGATACAGAGCAGCGTGGGAAGGATGGCCGGCCTTCCGCGGTGCGAAAAGATCCTGTCCGGGGTGCAGTTCGAAGCGCCCTATGCTGCAAAAGACCCGGGATACGTGGAGATATTCACCGGAAATAATGTTGCGCCAGGCTTCTTTGCATGGGCTGTGCCGTTTGAGGGCATGGCGCGCATAGGGCTTGCAAAAAACCAGGATGGCTTTTCAGCGCTCCACTATCTTGAAAGACTGGTGAAACACCCTGTTGTTGCATCAAGGTACCGGGGTTCGCGCACAGAACACGTGCTTGGCGGAATCCCGCTTGGTGCTCCTGACAGAACCACAAAAGACAATGTGATGATTGTGGGCGATGCCGCTGCACAGGTGAAACCCACAAGCGGGGGAGGGATATATATGGGCGCTGTGTGCGCAAAGATCGCCGGCGAAGTGGCAGCAAGAGCTGCACGAAAAGAAACAGGTCTTGAAGAGTATGAAAAAAGATGGCGCAGCGCAGTGGGGCGAGAGCTTGCAATCGGAATGAGGATCCATAAAAGTCTTGGGAAATTGAGCGATGGTGATCTGAACGAGTTCATCTCATTCCTGAACACACAAGAGATGAGAGAAGCGATCACAGAATACGGGGACATGGACCACCCCTCTGTTCTTCTGCAAAAGATCATCAGCGCCGGGGATAAGAGACGCCTCATCAGACTGCTCGGGGTCGCGTTCAGGACCCTGTTCTGAAAAGGAAACGTTAATACCCTAAAGCAACAACACATGAACAGGCAGGATATTTCATGAACGAAGACCCGGATACCATCCAGCTTCTGATGTGGATCGAAAAGCTTGAACACAAGCTCAGCAGGCTTGAGCGCGAGGTCATTGATATCAAAAGTTCGCTCAAAAAACCAGCTCAGAATGAAATGAATGAAGAGATCAAGAGCCTGAACAGCCGACTTGCTGCCCTTGAAACAGCGACGCGCCAGCTGGCAGGGAAGATGGTAAGATAGTAGTATCACGGTATTGCGTGTATCCTGACCTCACAGTAATCATCTCCGTGGCTTAAAAGTTTCATGATCTCAAGTTCCGCCCTTCCTTCAAATGCATACTCAAGCGCGCCGCGGAATACGTTCCTGTGGACGTGGCATAATTCTGAGTTTCCTGATATCGGGCATCTGCGGACAGAATAGCGGATCGTATGGTTGAAAAGCTCCCATTCAGACTGGCGCCCGAGTTTTGCGTCCATCGCAGAGAAGACCTGCTTGAAGGATGCCAGTGTCCAGTTTATTATCCCGTATGATTTTTCGTGGTCCCGTATAACGTACTTTCCTATTCTTCTCCCGAGTATGCGGATGTGTTCGCGAACTTCAAGATGCCCCTCTCTCAGGAAAGCGAGATATTCCAGAAGCTTGTGCGGAAAGATCTGCTCGCCTTTTTTTAGCCTTTCCAGCAATTCAAGGATTTTTCTTTCCACCTCTGGCTGGTGGCGCAGGATTATCATGTTGCTCGTAAGCTCCGCGTTATAAACATATCCGCTCGCCTCCATTATCCCCTGGAAGATATCCTTTACCCTGTCTGCAGCCCTCATGTTCCTGTAAGCATGATGGATCTTGACGATATCTTCTTCAAAATCTATCCTGTTGACGATCCGCGCGGTCTCAGAGACCTGCTTCAGAGTACGCAGGAGCTCCTGCAGCGGCATTTCTTCTACGGGTCTTCTGCTGACTGCTTCAATGGTCATTATCGCCTTTGGCACCCTGCCGATCAGAAGATCCTCGTAGAAGTTGCGGTGCAGGGTCACCAGGCTGTAGTTCGTGGCGCTGTGCTCTCTCACCAGGTTTTTCCAGAAATCAGGTCTTGCATTCAATTCCCTGAGAATGTCCTGGTGATAGCCAAAGTGAGCGAAGAGATCAGAGCATGCCTCTTCAGGGTTCTTCTTTTTCTGAAGGTACAGCTTCATGCATCCTGTTCGCCTGCGGATCGAGCTTATGCCCAGGTCTTTGTAGCTTGCCAGATACAGCCCCAAGATCCCTGCCACGAACTCAATTCTGTTCCGATAGTTCCCTTTTATCACAGCGGCGGCTTTTACTGGATGCGATACATCATCGTATTCCATCCTGACCTCGGTCTGCCAGCCGAATCCCTTCAGTTTATCGTTGAGTGAGTTCTGAAGCTCAGGCATGGAAGTGATCTTGAACGGATCAATAAGATCGATAAGCGTGTCCTGATCTATCACAAGTCCTTTTGATTGCTCAAGCAGCCAGTGAAACATCTGACTTGAAACCACGATGCACTGACCGAGGCTGATGCACTGATCCCTCATCCCGTTCCCATCTCTTTTTGTGATCGCCAGGCTTGCTTTATCTGTACTGCCATAGGTCTTCAGCGCTATGTCAGTGAGGTCTATCGCATCGCGCACTGCTGCACTCAGGTTCCCTCCGTTCTTTTCGATGAGCGGTTCCAGTTTTTTCAGGTACTCATCCTCCATAGCCACATGCTTTCTTGTCAGCATACTTGCCCTGAATCAAATACAAATGCGGTTCTCATGCTTTGCAGGGTGATTCTATTATATGACATCACCAAAAACCTATTTGACAATCCACTCGTTCAAAGCACAGTGCATACGCCAATCAAAAGCAATTTATGGTCATCATCGCCAGGAAATTAAAATACAATGGCATTATGAAAATATTCCCAACAAAGATCTCTGATGAATGGCAATCTCAGCCAGAACTGCTAACCCTTCGTAAATGTAAATACATTCTTTTCATCAGTATTACTTCGGTCTCAAGCAAATATATACTGATGGCACTGAAAAATAAAACATGTAAGTACATACATTTTTATGTACATACATTAAGCCAAAAAACGGGGAACACGGAATAAAAGTGGAGGATTGTATTATGAGAGAAAAGGATACCCGTTATGTTAGAACATATTCAGAGGACTATGGCCGCTTCGAACAGGTCAAGACCGAACTTCGTGAGCGCTTCAGGATCTGGTGCTCTGCAAATGATGTAAGATACAACAAATATGGAAGAACCGCGAACGCTCCCTCGCTTGAGGATGCGATCCGGGCATTTACCAGACAGAACCTGGATATAGACATGGCAGTAAGAGAATATATCGCTCAATTCAGGGAGAAATCAAGAAGCGATAACGATGCTATGGAAGCCGCGCTCAGGGAAGCAACACACGAGCCCACTGCTTTTGACAGGCTCAGGGAAGAAGTAATAGATCAGGGAATATGCAATGGATGCGGGAGCTGCGCTGCAGTATGCACGGCGAACTGCATCAGGATAGCAGGAGGAACGCCTCTGCAGATCGAAGGGGATGAAAACGAGCAGGAGCTTGGAAAGATCTGTCTTGACTGCGGAGTATGCATGATGGCATGCCCCAAGACCAGCCTGCTGATTCCAGAGGTAGAGGAGAAATGGGGGACTCCGAGCAATGTCTGGGTGCGTGTGGCAAGAAGCACAGACAACGGGATATTGAGCGTGTGCCAGGATGGAGGCATCGTCACAAGCCTGCTGTGGTATGCCATGGACAGGGGAATAATAAACAGCACAGTGGTCATAGGGAATGAGGACTGGAAGCCTGTTCCCAAAATCGTGACACAGTACCAGGATCTGTTGAACACCGCAGGATCAAAATACAGCCCTTCAGCATCCTTCAGCGTGCTTTCACCACAGGATGCGATCATAAAAGCGGTGCAGCACATGCCAAGGGACTGGATCAAACTCGGATTCGTGGGCACTCCATGTCAGATACTTGCTGCCCGCAAGATGCAGGTGCCTGGCAGCGAAGGAGTGGTGCTTTCTCCATCAGACAGGATCAAACTCACGATCGGGCTTTTCTGCATGGAACAGTTCAATCCCGAGCTTGTAGACCATATAGGAGTGGATAAGAGCGAGATCAAAAAACTCAATGTCAAAAAAGAAGGTCTGATCGTCACGCTCAGGGATGGACGGCAGATCACGGTGCCCCACAGGGAACTGAAGAAGTTCGTCAGGGGAAGCTGCAAAGTATGCACAGACTTCACCTCCAAATATGCAGATATATCTGTGGGAAGCGTTGGGTCTCCTGAAGGCTGGTCAACAGTGATCGTGCGCACAGAACTCGGAAGGGAGGTGTACATGCGTGCGCTTGGCGACGGCTTTATCGTTGAACCCGCGATTGAATCGCCGGTATATGATCTGATCGATACCATGACCGCGAAAAAAGCCTCAAGGGCTGAGAACAGCCAGATTACCATGAAAACTTAGGTGAGTCGGCCGGTGGGCGAGGTAGAAAAATTTGGTGAGAATCAATCATACGCCCACCTGCCACCTAGGCGAACATACAGAATTCCATGCCGCTTTTCTTTTGGACAAATTTCTCAAGTGCCTTTTGAAAATCTGACATGGTAACCTTTTCTCCTTTTCTTCGAATTGCGAACATCCCTGCTTCTGTAGCGATGGCATTTATATCTGCCCCGGATGCACCTTCTGTGATCGATGCCAGCATTTCAAGATCAACATCTTCCAGAGGCATGTGTTGCGTATGTACGACAAAGATCGCTCGCCTTCCTTCTTTTTCAGGGAGAGGGATCTCGATTTTCCTGTCGAATCTGCCCGGGCGCAAAAGTGCGGGATCAAGCATATCTATCCTGTTGGTGGCTGCGATCACCCTCACTTCACCTCTATCCTTAAAGCCGTCAAGCTCAGCAAGCAGCTGCATCATGGTCCTGTTGACCTCTTCAGATCCATCATTACCCTGCATCCGCGTACTGCCCACTGCGTCTATTTCATCGATAAAAACTATGGCAGGCGCTTTTTCTTGAGCGATCTGGAATATCTCTCTGACAAGCCGCGCCCCTTCACCCAGATACTTATGAACGAGCTCGGGTCCCGAGAGTTTTATGAAGGTCGCGTTTGTCCTGTGCGCCACAGCTCTTGCTATCATGGTCTTTCCTGTTCCTGGCGGACCGTACAGCAGTATGCCCCGCTGAGGTTTGATCCCGATGCGCCTGAAGAGTTCCGGTTCAGTAAAGGGCAGCTCCATTGCCTCCTTTATCTCCTGTATCTGGGGATCAAGACCTCCTATCATATCATAATCTGTTTCAGGTGCCTCGATCAGTTGCATTGCCACTGCACGGGGATCTGCTGATCTTGATAACACTTTCACGATATTGAAGGCATTGTTGACTGCGACCCTTGTGTTGAGATCGAGCGCTTCATACACTTTATCTCCCACACGCGTCAGAAACTCCCTCTCACTGCCGTGCATTCTCAGCATTACGATATTTTCATTCTGCTTCTCGACCACACTTGCAATAAAGAGCGGCATGCTCTTCAGCCGTGCATTTTCGATCTGAAGGTCCTGAAGCTTGCTGGAATGATATTTGTTCGCGACAAGAGCCTCAAGAAGCCTCTCCTTAAGTTCCTTTTCTTTTACATCCCTGGGGGATTCCTCAAAAACCAAACTTTCAGTACCACTACGTACAAGGATTTCCTGCATGATTCTCACCAATTAACTATTAGTGCCACTAATATTTAAATCTAGTCCCACTCCTGACCACTGGAGTGTAGATTAGTGATAAACCTACCTGAGCGTGAGTTGGAAAAGATCATGGTTCTTTCATGATCCTCTGGCGGCGCGACCTGGTGTGGGGCGCACGCCCTGGGACATACACGATAATGCCATTGAGGTAAGTAACGGACTCCCGATTGAAATCGGAAGCATCTCCGCGCGGGTGCATGAGGGTTTCTATCGTCTATTTATTGTTTTGTTTTTGTTAATAGGATGGGGGCACTGAAAATCGAATTATTATATAAAGGCAAATTATTATCTAATAGTAAGCGCTATGGAAGTAATTATTCATGAGAATTTATATGGACGTCTGCTGCTTGAACAGACCTTTTGACGACCAAAGCAAAGATAGAATCAGGATCGAATCCGAAGCGGTATTGGCGATATTAAACAGATGTCTGCATGATTGGGCGCTCGTAGGGAGTGAAGCTATCGATTATGAAATTTCTAAAATTCCTGATGATGAAAGAAAAACAGGTGTAAAGGTTCTTGCAGCAATTTCAAGAGATAGGGTGACTGTTGAAGAAAGTATATTAAGAAGGGCTTCTGAACTGGAAAATATTGGATTGAAAGCATTAGATGCCTTGCATCTTGCATGCGCTGAGAAATCTGCGGAGGTTATGCTCACAACTGATCTATGGCGTCAATAAACCGTTGGATTGATTCTCCAGATTTTTTATCCCTTCCTTAATAATCTCGAAAAGCTCAGAATCATCATGTTTGAACTTGATAATCCTTCCCC
>JAPZAV010000140.1 GCA_027460465.1 Candidatus Methanoperedens sp.
ATTAGAACAGGAGCGATTCTATGCTGAACGTCGCGGAAGGATTATCAAGTTCAAGCGAGATGATTCTGAGATTTTTAAGATAATTGGGGAGGGGTTGAAAAATCTGGAGAGTCAATCCAACGGTTTATTGACGCCATAGCTTTCGCCCTGCTCAGGATACATTTAATATCACATATTTTTGAAATAAAAAGGTTTGGATGGCTATATCCAGGATAAGAAGAGGACGTCAGCATAAAACAGAAAATCCGTTAGGATAAATGCAGAAAATGTCCTGATCACGGCCTCGAAGCACAGGATTGTGGCATGTGCCAGCGGGAATAAGCTGGTGCAAAATCATGAGAACAGGCCCTTTTAATTTGCTCTGTTGCTTCAGTTGAGCCGATATTCTTAAATATCTTTAACTCTGTTGGCAAAACAGTGGTAGTTATATGTCACATCTTGATAAATTCAAAAAAGATGAGCGAGGGATTGAGCTGCCCATAAATATAGTCGTGATGCTTGTAGTGGGCATGGTTGCGCTGGCAGCGCTTCTGGCTATCATCCCGAAGTCCAAAGAGAATATGAGCGTGGATATCATAAACATAACTATTGGAGATGATATCACGAAAGGGAGCTCGGCAAAGGTGATAGGAGCTGGCGAGCATCAGGTCAAAATCAGGCTCAAAGTGTTCGATAAAAATAATAACCCCGTGCAGAAAGCCAGCGCCACCATGAGCGGAGGCGGAGGGTTCGGGACTTCACAGACCGATGAGGCAGGCATAGCAACCGTGACACTTGGTGGAACAGAAGGGACAAAAGTGACGATCAGACCCAATCAGCAGACTGTTGAGCTGAAACTGGCAGTCAAAGCCAATGGCTACTATGATTACGAGGAGGACAAAGCAGTTTTGCTCTATCAGACAAGGAAATAAAATCAGATCCTGATCAATATGGCGATCGGTTTACCGATAAAAATAGTAGTCCTCACCATTGTTGGAATGGTAGGACTGGCAGCAATGCTCGGAATCATAAACAGCAGCAAAGACGCTGTGCCAAAACCCATGCATGCTATTATTAATGGAAGTAATCTGATCATATTATCTGATCTTTCTGACACAGATGTCATTGAACTGCCGATAGAGGTCATGAACTCCAGAGATGGTATTCCTGTAGAAAGAGCGAGCGTTGTGCTTTTTGGTCTTAATGCAGCTTCGCTAAACATCACGGATCCGAGAGGCGAGACAACATTGAAATTCAATAAAAGCGATTTTGAGCTTGATGCGAACGAAGGCTATCTCAGGCTTGATGTTAAAGCAACCGGTTTCAAGGACTATACGAACGAGTATGCTGTGAAAGTAGTGAAGTAACTATTGCCTGTTCGTCATTATGAACTTCACAAGAACCACAGCGCCAAACAATATGCCGATCGCTATCGCGTAATACGATGACCTGATTATTTCCCAGGAACCCGAGGATATGAGATATCCAGTAGTGATTAAGACGATAGCAGCAACCAGACCAGAGAGTTCTATGGGGACTTTTATCTTCCCGATCGTTATTTTATTCTGGTTCTCAAGCTTTTTTATTCTGTTGTCTTTTTCATCTAATGTTTTTTCTAAACCTGCTAATTTCTGCTCGATCTCATTCAATTTCCTGCCTTCAGTCCTTATTTCATCAACGGATTTCTGCGATTCTTTTACCGATGTTCGCAGCTTTTCAATCTCTATATGAACATCATCTTCTCCCTGATCCTCGATATCCTGGCCACCGACCAGACGTGTCCCAGGTGTCTTGATCGAAAGCCGTTTTTCTACTGCCCTGAGACGATGCTCAAGGCTTCTCAGATTCTGGTCAAGAGCCTCGATCCTTCCATGGATATCTATGACCGCATCTTTACTCTTATTATCCCTCTCGCTCGGTTGCAAAACAGTCACCACTTTGAATAGAACATGAAGTTAACCTGACGTTATTTATAGGTTTCTCATTAGTAGGATTATTTATACCCTTACATTCCATAGGCAAAAAGCATGCGGTCTTTCATACATGATGATCGCGCAGCTATGGAGATCCCTCTGCGTCTTGTGGTTTATGTGATCATCAGCGCTGCGATTCTCATGATCGCAGCCATCGGACTTCAGAACATAAGACCTCTCATGGTCGAGGATACGCTTGAAAAACAGGTCGGGGATATCAGGATGGCACTGACCACAATGCAGCACGGCGCCGCCCGAAACCTGATAGACCCTGACTCTGCTGCAGGAAATATGCGCATCTTCAAAATAATATTGCCCGATGATTCTGAATATCTGGCATTTGGCGTCGATCCAGACCCTGATAATGATGGTAATCTGACAGATACGAAAGAGAACCTGCTTACAGAAAGAGGGAACGTTATCTTCTACAAATCAAGAACTGGAGGCAAGACAAGGGTTCCACTTGAGGATCCCATCGAACTTCGTGAAGGATTGCTTGAGAATGGGAGATGGGTGGTGAATAACAGGAATGAAAAGCAGTACGGCATTGTCATTACGGGAGGCGGCAGATTCGAAATAACATTCGAACAGGTTTATGACCCTTTCTCAAAGGAAAGGTATACGCTTTCGCATTATACAGATGGACTGGAGGCTTACATTAACCCTTATGATCCAGCGGTTCTGCCGAACAGCGTATGGGTCACAACATCTCCGAATTCCATACCTGCAGATGGGACGACATCAGCCAGGGTGGTTATCCAGCTGAAGGATAAGAAAGGGAGGGATGCTGCAAAGGACGGAGTTGAAATCAACCTGACCACCACGCTTGGAAATTTAGGTGCAACGAATTTGACGACCATAAAAGGAAGGGCAGTCACTGATATTACCTCTGATATCTTCGGAACTGCCATGATCACGGCAAGCTCCCCGGGATTGAACCCTGGATCGACATATCTGACCATAAAACGTCTGCCCATAATCTTTGAGATCAAAAAATGGATCAATGACAGCAAACCATTGAATATCACTTTTAGCACTGCATATGACCTTGAGTACAGCGTCTATTTCAGCGGAAGCGGGACAGAGGCTCTCTGGGAGTGGCCCCAGGCGCGTATTGAGATCGATGGAATACTCGTCGGCGAGGAGACCATAGACAGCCCTGATGTGATAATGAAAACATACCCCGGGATCACCATTCCTTCTGGCGATCATACCCTGAGCATAAAGATGACCAATGATTTCTTCATTCCCTGGATAATGGACAGGAACCTGTACGTCGAAAGTGTGAGACTGACAGAGTGATCCTCTAATCCATATCAGGGGTCCTGCACACATCCAGTTTCTTGCACTCTTCGCATCCTATTTCGCACGGTTCTATATGTATCAGGATAGAAAGGTTCGGAATCTTGTTTTTGATGTCTTTTTCAAGATGGTCGCAGAACCTGTGGGCATCTCCAACATGCTGTTTCTTTGGAACGACCAGGTGCAGATCTGCAAATCTCTCAGCGCCAGACATCCGGGTGCGCAGATCGTGGTATTCGAAATACTGGGAATAATGACCTGCAATGATGGATCTGATGATACTTTCTTCGTTATCAGATAGTTTGACATCCATGAGTCCTGATAAAGAGCGCTTCGTAAGATCAAATGATGTTTTGAGAATGATAAGGGCGATGAGTATCGCCAGAACCGGATCAAAAATAGGGTTTCCTGTCAGTCTGATGAGCACAAGACCTATGAATACCCCTACAGAGGTGTACACATCTGTGGAGAGATGGTAAGCATCAGCCTCAAGTGCAATGGATTCTGCTTTCCTTGCTATTTTAATGAGCCTCCTTGAGACAATAAAGTTCACGGCAGCCGACATGCCCATGATAAAGATACCTGCGCCGACATATTCGACCTCGCCCCCTTTTGTTATTTTTTCGAACGCATGGAAAAGTATGATCAGCGCTGCCGCAAAAATGAGCACGGCTTCAACAGTCCCAGACACGTTCTCAAACTTTCCGTGCCCGAATCTGTGCACTTCGTCTGCTGGTTTTCCTGCCTTTCTTATCGAGTAATTTGCGATGAGCGCAGCGATGAGATCTATACCCGAATGTATGGCTTCTGATAGCACGCTTATCGAGCCCATGAGCAAGCCTGCGAAAAGCTTGATGAGAAGCAGGAATGAATTTGAATATATGGATAGCCTTGCTGCCCCAATTACTTCTTTATGGGCAGCAGAGTATCTATTGTTCTCTGACATTTATAATGGCATTATTTATTGTGATAGTATAAAGGGATATTCACATTTTCAGAATGAAAATGTGACCATAAGCGAACCCCTTATAAATTAAGAAACCGTTAGGTTGCAGGATTCTTATGACTTCAGCAAGGGACTTAACGCGAGGTCAGCATGCTGAATATAGGTGACATGAATATGGCTGAGAAACAAAAGAACAAGGATGAAG
>JAPZAV010000141.1 GCA_027460465.1 Candidatus Methanoperedens sp.
CGGCGACAGGCTGAGGAAGGATTACTGGAACGTGCCGCTCTTCTTGATAAGGCACGTGATGCTATTATTGCCTGGGAACTGGAAAGCGGCATCGCCTACTGGAATGAAGGTGCACAGCGCATGTATGGATGGACAGCAGAGGAAGCTAAAGGCAAAAATGTGAACAGGCTTCTGAATAAAAAAGAATCATCCAGGTTGAATAAAGCCCAGAAAATCATGATTGAGAAAGGTGAGTGGAGCAGTGAACTGCGTCAGCTTACAAAAGAAGGTAAGGAGATTATCGTGGAAAGCCGCTGGACGCTGGTGCGCAGCAGGAGATGGAGACCAAAAACAATACTGATAATCAACACCGACATTACTGAAAAGAAAAAGCTTGAAGCGCAGTTTCTTCGTGCACAGCGATTGGAGAGCATAGGTACTCTTGCCGGAGGGTTAGCACATGATCTCAATAATATGCTGACCCCAATAATGCTGTCATTGCAAATATTAAAAGAGAAATTTACAGATGAACAGAGCCAGAGACTGCTTAATATCCTTGAGCGAAACTCTCAGCGTGGAGCCAATTTGATAAAGCAGGTGCTTTCATTTTCACGGGGGATTGAGGGTGAACGCAATCCTGTTCAAATAGCAGATATTATCTCTGAAACTGAGAAGATGATAAAAGGGACATTTCCTGGGACAATCGAAATCCGGACTGATATGCAAAAAGACCTCCTGACAATCTCAGGGGATGCAACGCAACTTCATCAGGTGCTGATGAACCTCTGCATAAATGCCCGCGATGCAATGCCGCAGGGAGGCACCTTAAATATTTCTGCAGAGAATTTCTATCTTGATGAAATCCATGCGCGGAAGAATATAGAGGCTAAAGTCGGTTCTTACATAATCATTTCGATTTCAGATACCGGAACAGGCATTTCTCCTGAAATACAGGAGAGGATCTTTGAGCCGTTTTTCACCACAAAAGAACCTGGCAAAGGCACCGGACTTGGTCTCTCGACAGCTCTTGCAATCGTGAAAAGCCACGGGGGATTTATGACCGTGTACAGCGAAGCTGGAAAAGGAGCCACATTCCGCGTCTATTTGCCTGCCCTGAAAACAGAATCAAAAATAAAAGAAGTACAGAAGCCTGAATTTCCTTCAGGGCATGGAGAATTAATTCTCATCGCTGAGGACGAGACCCTGATCCGTGAGATAACAGGCTCAATACTGGAGAAATACGGGTACAGGGTGCTCGCAGCCAGCCACGGCAAAGAGGCAGTAGAATCGTACCTGAAAAACAGAGATGAAATCAAAGCTGTTCTTCTGGACATGGTAATGCCTTCCATGGATGGACTGGAAAGCATTCAGGCGCTCCGTGGAATTGAACCTGAGGTTAAGATCATCGCAGTCAGCGGACTGGCAGAGAAAGAAAAACTTGCAAAAATTGCTGAGGCGCAGGTACAGGCTTTTTTACCAAAGCCTTACACAGCTGAGAAATTGTTAAAAACATTAAGTGAAGTTTTAAATAACGAATGACCTCAGATCTTATTTTTTTCAGTATGTTATCTACTCCCCCCGCTCCGTAACATCCTCGATTGCAAGCAGGATCATCTGCGTGCCGATATCCCTGCGGTATATCTGGCGCGCATTGAGCAGCATTGTTTTGCGCCCGATTTCTGGAAACTCGGGATCAACCTTGAAGTCCTGAATCTGTTTGTCCCTGGGGATAATTTCTTCAAGCAGCTTTCGCAGTTCTGGAATATCCCACTCTCCGTTCCCCAGCTCGTAGATGAATTTGTTCAGAGTCTCTTCTGGTGAGACCTTGAAGGTTTTGTAAAAAGCTTGATTCACGCTTTTTACTCGCAGTTGAGCGTCCAGAACCACAAGGGGTTCACGTACTGTTTCGACGATGCTCTCAGCATATTCATGAGCCTCCTGCAGGACTCGCTCTATCTCTTTGCTTTCAGTAATATCCTGCAAGAGCAGCATTGAGCTCAGGATTTTGCCCGTGATGTCAATCACAGGGATTATGGTCAGCTCTATGAGCCTTTTTTCACCGGTACGTGCGGTATATTCAAGCGCACCCTCATGATAGTTTGTTCTGCTTTCATTCGCCTGCCTGATTTTTTGCCGCAGATCCTCGGCATCGATGCCAATAGTTAAGGTGAATATACTTCTACCAATAGCATCTTCCTCATTCAGCCCCCACATTTCCTCAGAAGGCGGGTTCCAGGTTGTGATGATCCCGCTCCTGTTCAATACGATCAGGCTCTGGTCAATGCTCTGGATAATCTTTTTATTGTACTGGTTATTTGCATTGAGCTGTTCAGTTACGTCCCTTAGTTCCTCGTTGGCTGTCTCAAGCTGCTCATTTGCCGATTTGAGTTCTTCGTTTGTGGTCTCAAGTTCCTCGTTGGTAGACTGGAGTTCCTCGTTGCTGGTCTCAAGCTCCTCTGCTGTGGATTGAAGCTCCTCGGTAGTTGTTTGAAGCTCCTCGTTTGTGGATACAAGCTCTTCATTGGTGGTTTCAAGCTCTTCATTGGTGGTCTCAAGCTTTGCGTTCAATGCCTGCAGGTCTTCGTTCGATCTTTTGAGTTCATCCTTACGATTTTTATCATCAGTCACATCGTTGCTGATTATTATTACCCCACGCATCTCTCCATTGGGATCAATCAACGGGACAATATCCAGATCCAGGAACCTTTTTTCACCCTTATAGTCTATAACTCCCAGCTCTTCGATCCTGATGTTTATCTTATCCCTGATCACTTCATCAATCCGCTCCCTGATGCCGGACAGTCGCTGCCCCATCCCTAATTCGAAAAAGTCACGCCCTATAGCATTCTCGGATTTTATCAACCACATCTCTTCTATGGCATGATTCCATGTTGCTATAAGATTTCTCCTGTCAATAACAACGACACCGAGGCTGATATTCTGGATGATGCTCTGGCTATAGAATTCAATAGCACTGAGGTCCCTTCTCGCCTCCCTGACAGCCTGTTCTATGAGATTCTCCTCCAGAGTCGCGCGCTGACCCTCCCTGACACTCAGCCCTGCCATGACCACAGGGGACTTCTGGAATATCCTCCATTTCTTATTTACTGGATTGAACAGCTTTGAACCCACAAGCGTGGACTCAGATTTCCCGAAGAATATGTACCCGTCCCTGTTCAACCCGTAATGGAATCTCATCAGGAGCTTATTCTGCAGGTCAAGGTTAAAGTAGATCAATACGTTCCTGCATACAATAAGGTCAAGATGGGAGATGGGCGCATCAGTTGCCAGATTCTGACTGCCGAAAATCACCATCTGCCTGATAGTCCTGTTGATCCTGTAGCCTCCATTCTCCAGCGTGAAATATTTATCAATTTGTTTTTTCTTAACATCTTTGAGCTTATCCTCACTATGGCTTCCCCTTCGCGCCTCAGCAAGAGCATTCTCGTCTATATCCGTAGCATAAATCCTTATCTCATGGTCTTTAATGGCTTCTCCAAGCTGCTCAGCGAGCAGTATTCCTATTGAATAAGGCTCCTCACCTGAGGCGCAGCCTGCGCTCCAGATCCTGATAGGATCGCCTTTATTCTTCCTGGAGATTATTTGCGGAATTACCTCGTTCCCAAGTATCTCGAACGCCTCAGGGTCGCGGAAGAACTCGGTCACGTTTATCAGCAGTGTATCAAACAGCCTGGCGTATTCTTCCGGATTACTGTCAAGCAGCTTCATATATTCAGCATAAGTGTTGAGGTTGTTTACTTCGAGTCTTTTCTGGATACGGCGCTTGAGGCTTGTTCTCTTGTAGTCCCTGAAATCCATGCCGCGCTCATCGAATATTTTCTGCAATAACACTTCAAGTTCTTTGATCGTCTCTTCTGTCTCTTTCGGCATTTATCTTACCTCCTGTTCTCCTCTGACGAGCGCAATTATAGCAGATAAAATATCCTGGACAGGCAGGATGAAATCCACCGCACCTGTGGCGATCGCTGATTGCGGCATCCCGAAATGCTCCGACGTAGTCTTGTCCTGGGCTATCGTTGTCCCACCTTTCTCCTTTATTGCCTTTATACCCATTGAACCATCCTTCCCTGTGCCGGTAAGGATAATCCCGATAGCCTTGTCTTGAAAATCAGCAGCCACGGACTCGAACAGCAGGTCTATGGATGGACGGGTGAAATGCACAAAAGCAGAAGACGTAAGCGCTATCCTCCCGTCGCTGACAAGCATGTGCTTATTCGGCGGCGCGATATACACGGTAGATTGTTGTATTGTCTCGTCATGCACTGCCTCCTTGACCTTCATCTTGCAGTGCCGCTGCAGTATCTCTGCCATCAGGCTCTTATGCCGCGGATCAAGATGCTGAACAATGAGTATCGGCACCGGAAGGTCGGAAGGTATGCCTGATAAAACCTCTGACAGGGCTTTAAGCCCTCCGGCAGATGCGCCTATTGCTATAATGTCGAACTGGTTCATATGTGTTCCACCCTTTGGCTGAAGTTCACATTCGATAGTTATTGAGTTCGTCGTTAATAAATCTTGGGTGCTCATAAAAAACTATTAATCTTTCTGCGCTGTTAAGCCACTACCATGAAAAAGGTAGTACTTGCGTATTCAGGCGGGCTTGATACTTCGGTGTGCATACCACTGCTCAAAGAACATTACGGCTGCGATTATGCCATCACTGTGACAGTGGATGTAGGGCAGCCTGAAAAAGAGATAGCACAGGCTGAGAAAAAGGCTGCAAAAATAAGCGATAGACATTACACCATAGATGCAAAGGACGAGTTTGTAAAGGATTATATCTTTCCGCTCATCAAAGCCAACGGGAGCTATGAAGGTTATGTTCTCGGCACATCCATGGCACGTCCCCTGATCGCAAGAAAGGTCGTGGAGATCGCGGAAAAAGAAAATGCGGATGCTCTCTGCCACGGATGCACAGGCAAGGGGAACGACCAGTTGAGATTCGAGGCTGTGTTCAGGAGCACTGGTTTTGAGGTCATAGCCCCGATGAGGGACATGAACCTGACACGCGAATGGGAGATGGAATATGCAAAGAAGCACGGGATACCTGTGTCTGCAACGAAATCAAAGCCCTGGAGCGTGGATGAGAATATCTGGAGCCGCAGCATCGAAGGCGGAAGGCTTGAAGAGCCTGATTTTATCCCTCCGGAGGAGATCTTCGAATGGACTGTCCAGCCGGAGAAGGCGCCTGAAGCAGAGACCATGGACGTGGGATTTGAATCCGGAGTTCCGGTATCATTGAATGGAGAAAAACTCGAAGGTGTTCCGCTGATCCAGAGCCTTAACAGAATCGGCGGCTCACACGGGGTGGGGCGCACTGATATGATCGAGGACAGGGTGCTCGGTCTCAAAGCAAGGGAGAACTATGAGCATCCCGCAGCCACGATACTCCTGACCGCGCATAAGGATCTGGAAAAGCTTGTGCTCACAAGGGATGAGCTCAGGTTCAAGTCCCTTGTTGACGAGACCTGGAGCGAGCTTGCGTACAAGGGTCTTGTGGATGAGCCCCTGTATATGGATCTGAATGCGTTTATTGACAGGACGCAGGAAAGGGTATCTGGAAATGTGAAGATCAGGCTCTATAAAGGCTGTGCAAATGTAATTGCCAGAAGCTCGCCTTTTGCTCTGTATTCAGCAGATCTGTCATCTTTTGACAGCACGACAATTGATCAGAAAGATGCTGAGGGATACTGCAAATACCACGGGTTCCAGGCAAGGCTGTTCAAGAAAATGCATTCATTTGAAAATAATCAGTAACAATGGAAAGAAAGAATTTCGCCTGTGCCTTTGCTCCTGCCCATATCTCGGGTATCTTCATAATAGACATCAGGAAGGAAGCTCTCTTTTCGGGTTCTGCGGGCTGCGGGGTCTGCCTTGATGACGGAGCTGTGACAGAAGTCAGAAGCGCGGAAAGAACATGTGTGAAGATCAACGGGACTATCGCAGAAGCACCCACAACCATGACCGCAGTAAAGCTTCTGACATCGCAACCGATCCTTGTTGACACCGGGCTCAGCATACCAGAAGGCTCCGGGTTCGGTGCAAGCGGTGCAGGAGCCTTCAGCACAGCACTGGCATTGAATGAGGCTCTTTCCCTGAATCTTACCCTGAGCGAGGTCGCAGGAGCAGCGCACACAGCAGAGGTCATGAACAGGACCGGACTGGGGGATGTCACTGGGCAGACCTTTGGAGGAATCGTTATCAGGAAAAAGGCGGGTGCTCCTTTCACAGGCAGGATCGATAAGATTCCGTGCAGAGATGAGCTGATCTCATGGGTGAACTTTGGCGGTATCTCCACCAGATCGATCCTGTCAGATGATCTGAAAAGGAAGAGCATCAACAGCGCAGGGAAAGCAAGGCTCAAGGAACTTTTGAAATTCCCTACTCTTGAGAATTTTTTCCAGCAATCCTGCGCATTTGCAAAGGAGATCGAGCTTATGAACTCAAAAGTAAGAGATGCCATCGAGGCAGTGGAGTCTGCGGGCGGGCTTGCAAGTCAGGCAATGCTGGGAAACACGGTGTTCGCAATAGATGATAATGGCGCGCTTTCAGAATTCGGGGAAGTCAGAAAGAGCAGGATAAATAATTCAGGGGCGCATCTTCTATGATCCCGGAAAGCCATCCAAGGTACGAGTCCCTTATCACAAGGGACAGGATCGTTGAAGGTGTGGAAAAAGGGATCACAAGCCTGCACGGGCTGATGGCGCAGGGGCGAGGAGAGGCGTTTGATTATCTTATTGGAGAAAAAACATCAAAGAGCGCACATCGGGCTGAAAAAGCGGCTGCAGCCGTCCTGCTTCTTGCGAAAAGACCTGTCATTTCAGTCAACGGGAATGTCGCTGCCCTTGTTCCGGAGGAGATCATCAGGCTCGGTGATATCGTTGCTGCTCCTCTTGAGGTCAATCTGTTCCACAGGTCAGAAGAGAGGGTGAATAAGATCATAGAACATCTGCGTTCGCTCGGCGCAGGAAAGATCCACACAAAGAGTGATGCTCTGATACCCTGTCTGGAACATGAGCGCGCAAAAGTGGACAGCGAAGGTATTTTCAGGGCTGATGCTGTGCTTGTGCCGCTTGAGGATGGGGACAGGTGCGAGGCACTTGTAAAAATGGGGAAGACGGTTATTGCGATTGATCTTAACCCTCTCTCAAGGACTGCTCAGACAGCGCATATAACAATTGTGGATAATATCAAGCGCGCGATTCCCATTATGTCGGAATTCGCAGAGGAACTCAGGAACTCAGAACTTGCGGAGCTTCAAAGGATTGTGAAGGAATTTGATAATAATAAGAACCTGGCAGATGCAGTGGATGAGATCATTTCTCACCTGCGAAGAGCTCAGAAATAATCTCTTCCAGCTTCTTTTTCCTCTTCCTGTTCGAGGATTCCACTTTACCATCTGCCTCGACCACGGATACAATGAGATCAAACCTCTCTGCAGCAGCAATATCTGCCGAGGACATTATCGGCAGTTCGGAAGAGGGCGGAGGTATCCATGGATTTGCCAGATACTCCAGTTCCTGGAGAGTGGGTGTGTATGAATGTATGACCTCGATTTTTCCTTCTTTTTCATGTTTGTATGCACGGTAAAGCGACCTGTTCTGCCTGAAACCCACGTAGATTTCAAGAAGCGTTACCCCGATCAAGGAATTGGTGTGTTTTCCGACAACAAGGTCGCTTATGATCTTTTCACCTTCATCTGTATGCAGAGCAAGAAAACCGCTCTCTTTGTTCTCGGTGTTTGAGATCTCCATCATCTTCTCAAGGCATTCAGGCAGGGTCATGTCTTTTGTAGGGATGATCATTTCAAAATCCTTGATCGTCCTTGAGATCTGATCCTCGGAGTAATCAGAAACCCCTTCGCGATTGATGATATCTGCGACCTTTGCGCCCTGTATTCCAAGAAGATTGGACTCTATCCCGTACCTCTTCTCCTTCTCAAGCAATGTAGAAAGTCGTTCCTTTGCATCAAGATGTCGGGCCAGTCTCCTTTTTACCAGCTCTTCATCCTTTGCTATGAGTTCGATCGGTTTCGGGACAACACCAATTCCTTTTGTCAGTAACGAGATCTGCCTTATCAATTCTGGCTCTCCCAGTTCCATCACATCAAATATATTCTCAACCAGCAATTTGAGCTGATCATAAATAGAGACATCGACATACACTGGCTCATCGCCTTCAAAGATCGGAAGCTTTCTTTTTTCGAATAGCTCAGCTTTCATTTTATCAACGAGATCTTTTCTGATGAGCACGACAGGCTGCGCAGAGCGCGCCCTTCCTTCAAAATAGGCTCCCACATTCTCGGAAAGCATCTGGATGGCCAAAGTGGTCTTTCCCCCTCCCTGTGGTCCTGTCAGGATGAGAATGGGATGTTTTTCCAGTTCTTTTGAGAGAATCCTCACAGATTCTTCCTTTGGATATGCAGAGGTATCAATCGTATCCATCTAATATCCCTTAAAAAGATTAACGTATGCCTGTGAGGGCATACGTAAGGCGCGGACCTGCTTAATCGAAATCTCCGCCCATTCCCCCTCCCATTCCACCTGGTCCGCCCGGTGGCATCGGAGGAGATGCTTTGCTTGACAGCACATCATCGATGCGCAGTATCATCGTTGCAGCTTCTGTGGCTGAAGTGATAGCCTGTGTCTTCACACGCAGAGGCTCAACAACCCCTTCTTTCAACATGTCCACAACTTTTCCTGTGAACACGTTCAATCCTGCTGTCTTCTTGCCTTTCTCATGCTGGCTTCTCATCTCAGCAATCATGTTGATCGGGTCAAGACCAGCATTCTCTGCAAGGGATCTCGGAATGACCTCAAGCGCTTCGGCGAATTTGCTGACCGCCAGCTGTTCCCTGCCTGATAATGTGGCTGAATATTCTCGCAGACGCAGCGCGAGCTCTATTTCTGGTGAACCTCCGCCAGCCACCAGTTTCTCATCCTCGATCGCAACGCCCACGACACGCAGTGCATCATGCAGCGCTCGCTCGGCTTCGTCCACCACATGCTCTGTACCGCCGCGCAGGATTATTGAGACAGATCTCGGATTGTGGCATTCCGTGACATACGTCATTGCCTCATCACCGATCTTCTTTTCTTCCACCAGACCTGCCTTTCCAAGGTCTGATTCGCCGATCTCCTTGAGGCTTGTAAGTATCTTTGCGCCTGTCGCACGGGAGAGCTTCTCCATATCGCTCTTCTTTACTCTCCTTGCAGCGTAAACGCCAGCTTTTGCAAGATAGTGCTGGGCGATGTCGTCTATTCCTTTCTGCACAAATACCACATTTGCACCGCTGTCTATCACCTTATTGACCATGTCGTGCAGCATCTGCTCTTCCTGGTCAAGGAAGGACTGGAGCTGATCTGGTGTTTTTATCTGGATCTCGGCATCCACTTCTGTCTTCTTAATCTCAAGGGCTTCATTGAGGAGCAATATCTTTGCATCCTTCACCTTCTTCGGCATGTTGGTATGCACTCTCTCTTTATCTATTACCATGCCTTCGATCAAATCTGAATCTTCAACGCTTCCACCCACTTTCTTCTCGACCTTGATGTCCTCGACATCCACAGTGTGCTTGCCATTCTCAGTATTGACCACAGCCAGAACAGCATCAACAGCCAGGTTGGCAAAAGTGTCCTTGGATGCTTCAGCTCCTTTTCCTGTTATTGCTGTGGCAGCGATCTTTAACAGCACGTCCCTGTCATCAGCTGTCACACTGGTTGCAAGGGTCTTAAGGATCTCTTTTGCTTTTACAGATGCAAGCCTGTACCCGTTCGCGATGACAGTCGGGTGCACATTCTGCTCCAGGAGATCTTCTGCGTTCTTTAAGAACTCCCCTGCAAGTACTGCTGCTGTGGTCGTGCCGTCCCCGACTTCATCGTCCTGCGTCTTTGCGACCTCCACGATCATCTTTGCAGCAGGGTGCTCGATATCCATCTCTTTGAGAATGGTCGCACCATCGTTTGTTATTACTATGTCCCCCAAAGAATCCACGAGCATCTTATCCATGCCCTTTGGTCCAAGAGTTGTTCTGACTGCTGCTGCTACTGCTTTCGCAGCCATAATGTTGTTGTTCTGTGCTTCTCTTCCTTTTGTTCTCTGACTGCCTTCTCTTAAAATCAAGATCGGCTGTCCTGCCAATTGTCCTGCCATAAATAACCTCCTTAGAATTTTATTGTCATTTTGGTTTTAATAGAATGTACAATTTTTTGCTTGTACGGGCGTTCTGATTGTTTGTGGTTCTATATAAAGCTTGCTCATGAATTCTGGATGATTTGTCAATGGATCTGGCTGAATTATCAAACTCAGCTCTTGAGGAATATTGCAGCTGAATTCAGTATGAATAACATAATGATGAGAAATATTTATAAATGAGAACAAGTATATAACTTATGGGGGCGGTCGGCATCGCATCCATCCCCTCCGATGTTTCCGAATTGCCCCCTTCTTTCTAATTTCAAAATCTTTATTAACATGTATCCGGCTGTTTAGCTCATGAACCAGAAAGGGCTCCTTGAGAAAGAAGTGCTGGCGCTGCTGGACTCAGCCAGGATGAAGGACACTTCATATGAGAAAGTGCTGAGCGCGATGTGCACCAGACCTCATCCCATCGCAGTAAAAGCCCACATGCAGTTCATCGAGTCAAACCTCGGGGATTTCGGGCTGTTCCCAGGGACAAAAGAGCTTGAGGAAAAAGTCATAAGGATCATGGGTGAGATGTATAGCGATCCCAATGCCTGCGGATATATAACAACAGGAGGCACAGAGTCCAATATTCAGGCTCTGAGAATTGCCAGGAATCTTGATCACAGAAGTCATCCCAATGTAGTGGTGCCGTCATCCGCTCATTTTTCCTTTGACAAGACAGCAGACCTCCTTGGTGTAGAGATCAGAAAGGCACGACTTGACAGCGAATTCAGAGTGGATATAGATTCTGTGGAAACACTCATTGACGATAATACGATCGCGCTCGTCGGGATTGCGGGTTCAACGGAATTCGGTCAGATAGATCCGATAGAAGATCTTGCTGATCTTGCTCTATCTCATGATCTGTTCTTGCATGTGGATGCTGCGTTCGGCGGGTTTGTGATACCATTTCTTGATAAAAAATACACCTTTGATTTTTCCGTAAGCGGAGTGACATCGATGACATCAGATCCTCACAAGATGGGGATGGCAACTATTCCTGCTGGAGGTCTTCTGTTCAGGCAGGATACATGCATGCGTCCGCTTGAGATAGATACTCCTTATCTTACGATCAGGAAGCAGCACTCACTTGCAGGTACAAGGAGCGGCGCAGCAGTTGCAGGGGCATATGCAGTGATGATGCATCTTGGCAGGGAAGGATATAAAAAAATAGTGGACAGGTGCATGAAAATGACACACAGGATCGTCCAGGGAGCAAACGAGTTAGGAGCTACCCCTCTCATAGACCCTGTGATGAATATTGCGACCCTGGATGTGCCAGAACTGGATAAGATCAGAAAAGAACTTCGAGCAAAGGGATGGTTTACTTCAGTGACCAGAGAACCAAGGGCTTTGAGACTGATCATCATGCCTCACCTGGGCGAAGAAACCATTGAGAAGTTTATTTCCGACCTGGGGGAGTGCATCAGGAAATTTCAATAAGACCCACAAGATTAATTAACCTACTAAATTATATAACATGGGTACTTCGAGGCGAAATGATCACAAAAAAAGAGATCCTTGATATTTTAGAGAGCTACGACAGGGACAGCATTGCCATTGCAACGGTCTGCTCGCACAGCAGTCTTCAGATCTTTGATGGGGCAAGAAAAGAGGGTTTCAGGACGATCGGAATATGCGTGGGTGCACCGCCAAAATTCTATGATGCCTTCCCGAAAGCCAGACCGGATGAATTTTTTGTTGTGAAAGATTACGGGGAAATTCTATCCAGGGCAGATGAGCTTGCAGAGAAAAATGCCATAATAATCCCTCACGGTTCTTTTGTAGAGTACCTTGGCGCTCATAATTTCATGAAGCTGAGACTGCCCTCGTTCGGGAACAGGCACGTGCTTGAATGGGAGTCTGACAGGGAGATGAGCAGAAATTGGCTTGAATCAGCCGGGATAAAGATGCCCAGGCAAATAAAAAATCCAGAGGATATCGACTCGCCCATGATGATAAAATATTATGGAGCAAAGGGTGGAATGGGCTTTTTTGTTGTGAAGAACTATTCTGATTTTAGAAAAAGAATCAATCCTGCTGAGAAATACACAATACAGGAGTTCGTACTTGGAACACGCTATTACATGCATTATTTCTATTCACCGATCAAGAAAGATGGATATGCGCTGAGCAGGGGCACACTTGAGCTGCTCGGCATAGACAGGCGTGTGGAATCGAACGCCGATGAGATCTTCAGGATCGGCTCGCCGACAGAATTGGCAGAAGCAGAGATCTATCCCACGTTCGTGGTTACGGGCAACCAGCCTCTCATGATAAGGGAATCACTTCTCCCGAAGATATTTGATATGGGGGAAAAGGTAGTGGAAAAGTCGATCGATCTGTTCGGCGGGATGATAGGACCTTTCTGCCTTGAAACAGTGGTGACGGATACGCTTGAATTAAAGGTCTTTGAGATCTCAGCCCGCATCGTGGCAGGTACCAACCTGTATATCTCAGGCTCTCCCTACTCTGACCTTGTGGAAGAAAATCTTTCCACAGGCAGGCGTATTGCAAAGGAGATCAGGATGGCGAAGCAGATGGACCTGTTACCTGAGGTGATATCATAACCGAAGAGTACGATGTCATAATCGTGGGTGCAGGACCTGCAGGCATGTTCGCGGCTGATGAGCTTGCCGGGAAAATGAGAGTGCTGATAATTGACCAGGGACGCGATATAAGCAAGCGCAGGTGCAAAATGAATATGCGAAGCATCTGCATGCATTGCGATCCATGTGATATCATGTGCGGAGTCGGAGGCGCGGGGACATATTCCGACGGGACACTGAACCTGCGTCCTGATATTGGCGGAGATCTCGCAGAGCAGACAGGTGATCCAGATTATGCCTGGGAACTGGTAGACCATGTTGATAAAGTGTTTGTGAAGTACGGTGCACCTGAGCAGCTCTACATCCCGAAAGGAGAAGACGTCGAGCTATTGAAGCGGCGCGCCGCATCCGTGGGAGCAAGGTTCATTGAGATAACCCAGAGGCACATAGGGTCTGATTCTGCACCTGAGGTAATAGATAATTTCGAGAAGGATCTTAAGGATAGAGGCATTGAATTCCTGCTCAGCACAAAAGTGGAAGATCTGATCATAGAGAATGGTTCCTGCAAAGGAGTGGTACTGAAAGACGGATCCAGGATCGTCTCCCATTTTGTGATAATCGCGCCCGGCAGGGTGGGAGCGACATGGATGGATGAGATCGTTAAAAAACATAAGATCGAGGCAAAGTACGCTCCCATCGATGTAGGCGTGAGAGTTGAAGTATCAGCGATTGTAATGGACCCGATAACCAGGATCAACCGCGACCCCAAGTTCCATATCCAGACAAAGACCTATGATGATTTCGTAAGGACGTTCTGTACGAACGAGCACGGTTATGTGGTCAAGGAAGAGTACGAGGGGTTCATAGCCACGAACGGGCACTCGATGAGGAACATGGAGTCAGAGAACACGAATTTTGCCTTTCTGGTAAGGGTGAACCTCACAGAGCCAATGGAGAACACAGTGCGTTATGGACGCAGCATCGCAAAACTTGCCACAACCATTGGCGGAGGGAAACCTGTGCTGCAGAGGATGGGTGATCTTCGAAGGGGCAGGCGCAGCACTGCAGAGAGGCTGCGGAAAAACAATGTGATCAATACCCTGAAGGACGTCACACCTGGAGACATATCCATGGCACTGCCGCACCGTATAGTCACAGATATCAAGGAAGGACTTGAAGTACTGAACGAAATAATACCAGGCGTGGCATCGGATTCCACGCTTCTTTATGCGCCTGAGGTCAAGTTCTATTCAATGCAGGTGCTTGTGGACAGGAATATGGAAACCTCGATCAAGAGCCTTTTTGCAGCAGGGGACGGAGCAGGATTGTCAAGGGATATAGTGAATGCCGCGGCCACCGGGGTTATTGCAGGACGGGGGATCCTGAAGAAGTCAGCGGCTCAATAAATATCCTGTTATTTCCTTGACATCCTGAGATATATTGCAGCAGCAATGAAGATCACAGCCAGGACGCCGATTATGAGTGCCCAGTTCATAGGCTGTTTTACAGGAGGCATTATTTCTGGAGTGGGTTCAGGTGAAGTTACGGCTGCTGCCTGCGGTACTGCCTGCGGTGCTTTCATTCCTGTGATTGCCAGCGGCGAGAAAGTATCGGTTGCAGCTTCAAAATATGTGTCTGCAGTATCCTTTTCTTTTACTGCTGTTTCCAGAGTGACCCATCCGGAGCCGTCCCATCTGACCATCTTTATCTCACTGTCTTCAATACCATTGCTTTCAAGCCATGTGCCTGGCACCCTGAACCTTATCACAGCGGTCTTAATGTTCCCTGGCTGTGCAAAGCCTCTTGTTCCTACCCAGACGTTCACGTTCTTCTGAACAGTGCCCGGGGCAGGGCTATTTACAAGCGAGGAAGTGTTCCTGAGCACCTCCACTGCAACATTGATCTCGCCTGCATTGACGTTGCCTGTTATGTTTATGCTCGCGATCGGATTGCGCACATCCCTGAATCTGTACGATGTTACAATGTCCTTGAAAATATGCAGATCATAGCTCTCTCTTAGTTCGATATTTGTGAAGTTCTCACCCGAAGGTCCAGCGCCTCCTCCGCCTCCTCCACCTCCGCTGGAGGCAGTGAATTGCTGTACAGGCTGAACCGACTGCTGCTCACCGGACACTCCAAACTCGCTCAGGTTTGTCAGGTTCGCCCATACTGATTTATTCGCAGTGTCAACACCTGCATCATTCACATACCGGGGCGACCCTGCACCTGATAGTTTATCCCAGCTCTGCGAAGTGGTGTTCCATCTGTGCAGCCTCAGCGAGCTTTCGACCAGAGAGCTCACCTGCGCATCTGTATAGTTTACGATCACGACAGCATAGGATAGATTCTTTCTTATGCTATCGTTTATATCAATATCAACATAAATGCCTGGATCATTGACGAGTTCATTTGATGTCATATTCTTCTTTGAGAGCGTAATGTTCAATGATCCAGTGCTCG
>JAPZAV010000142.1 GCA_027460465.1 Candidatus Methanoperedens sp.
GGTTGAGCCAGGCGCGATGGATGCTGGTTCGGAAGTGAGCGTGATTGCAAGTTGGGAAGCTGGAGGGCCTGGTGTGATGGATGTTGGTGTTACCAGAGAAGTGAGTGTGCAGGTAACGGATGCAGAAACGCCAGCGGCGACAGATACGGTGGTATCGTAATCTGAGTAGCCAGTTAACCTGCATTTTATTGAGTGGGAGCCGGGAGCAATATCAGAAACGGTTCTGGGCGCAGTTCCTTTAGATGCACCATCTACAAGCACTTCAGCGCCTGAAGGAGAGGAGGTGATGGAGATACTGCCTGGCAAAGATTGCTCGGCGCCGACGGCTACAGCGGATTCGATGGGTATATTTTTGCGGATTAAGACTTTTCCAGGATAGTTTGTTGTTGTGTAACCATAATTATTATATAAATCAGAGATTTCTACAGCGGTTAGAGCGCGGTTATAAATACGGAATTCGTCGATTAAACCATTGAAATTAGGCGCATCAGCACAATCCCCGATCTTGAAGCTCACATCATTATTTACATTTAAGCCATGCCCTGCTTTTGTACCTGCATTAGAATAATCACCATTTTTATAAAATGTATATGTGTTACCATTTCTTACCAATACGATATGATACCAAGTATTAGGATAATATTTTCCCCAATCATTAGCACCACATGATCCCCATGGTCCATTACTTGTGCATATATCTAATCCGTAGTTTGAGCCATCACCTCCCCAGGTCGTGATCCACGCAAAAAATCCAGGACTGTCTCTTGTTTTAAGTGTTTTTCCCATAATACCTGAAACATTAGGATGCACTGTAGTACCTTTATAATTCATCCAGAACTCGATAGAAAAAGCATCCGTTCCAAAATCTAATTTCCCACCTCCCTCTCCCAAATCAGCATAACCATTGCCTTCATTAAGAGCTAAAGCTTTTCCAAATTTTCCATTGGCAAATCCACCCCCATAAATAGTGCCATCAATACCATTTCCACTTGAATCTTTAGCATCCTCATCAAAATGCCAACTTCCTACAACTCCACCTATTTCTTTTATGAATGTACCTGTAACACTTGAAGAAGCGCTGGCAGTTGGATTTCCATAGTACATGCGCATGGTTGTAGCACCCACAGCTATGCTCGGCACCTTCACCCAAATACTCGCACTTTTCCCTGCGTAATCCCAACTCTCGATCCAGTAGCTCAACTCATTCCCGCTTGCATCCGTAAATCTGATATCAGCACCGTTAGAGGTAGTCGTTGGGAAGCTGCTTCCGGAGAGCTGCACTAGCACCTGATAATCCGTCAAAGCGCCGCCGGAATTCGTGACTGTAATTTCCCTGTAGTACTGCCACCCGCCTGGATTAAAAGGAGCAGCTTCGCCCGGAATACCTGAGGTCATCAACAATGCGAGAATCACTATTGCAATTCCAACATTCTTTTTCATATCATTCCTCCTGCAGATATAATGTTTTACGTATCTGCGTTTATCCGCGTTCATCTGCGGCTGATATTTTATGGACTGTTAAGCAGAATGCTAATCTACATCTTCATCCTCCACAAACACCAGCTTTGTCGTCCCCGACTCAGTGGATCTTGAGGCTGCGATCTTTTCGATCCTGTTCGCCAGAGCTGCCATAAGAAAATTGATCTGAGGGCGGGTGAGATCTCCGGGCATCTGTGCAAGTTTATAGCCGTAGTCAATGCAGAGCACTGCCAGTTCCTGTCCCTCAGGCGACTCAACAAACCTCGCTAAATCTATTCTTTTTTTTTTGAAGCTGCACCAGAAGAAATACCACTCAGTTCAAGTATCTTTGTCCCGATGAATTCCGGCACTCCAAACTTCATGCTGCCCACTTCTTCAACCGATAGCTCTGGCTCGACAAGCCCAAGAGATGTTGCAAGCCTGAGCGCTTTAAAGTTCCTGGTAACATCCACCTTACCTGAGTCCGGAGTGCCATCATTCTTTAATTGGATGCTGCCGATTATGGCGAAAACTTCGCTGAGTTCTCCATCTGTGAGCGGGCGGATTGTCACATCAGCTTCATAGCTGTCAACGTGCAAAGTCTCAAGTTTGTCTTTACCTTTGAGAATGTCTTCCTTGGTGAGCTTCCTCATTGGCTATACCTAAGATTCCTGAACATCAGTGGCTGTAAATATATAGACTGCGACGCCAACTCCATTTACACTCATCTCAAATTCCCTGTCATCAAGATAACATTCCTGGAAATCAATCGTCTTATCTGTAGTCTCTGAATCATCTTTCTTCAGCTGTGCCTGCAGAGAGAATTTTGCCTCATTAACATCTGCTTTAGAAAGTTTTTCATCAAGTGGAGGACAGCTTGACTTCACACGCAACTTTCCAGTTACGACCTTTACGCCATACTCCACACCCTGCCTGAGCGGTTTTCCAACAGCTACTATGTCCTGTCTGCTCCTGCTGACTTTGTACTCGATGGACTGAAGCCCTTCGATCTCTGTTGAGTCTACCATCACCTTGCTCTGCGTTGCAGACCAGATTTGTGTTCCCATTTAGATCATCTCCTCTATGCTTCCACCTTGATGGTGGCATATATGTAGTCCATAGCTCTGACCGGTCTCACTGCCATATCCACTCTTACGATGCCCTGGGAAAAGTCCATCTGCGAGCTGTAGACATCGATCAGATATGCAGGCTCTTTACCATCAGTGCTCGGCACTATAGAACCTTCCCTCTCCATCCTCATCAGGAACTCGGTGATCTTGCCTCTCAGCGCCATCCTGCCGCTCTGATTGTTGAGAGTACCTATGAAAAGGTCTGCGATGTTCTTAACACCGCGAACTGAATGATCAGCTATTCTTGTCACGCTGATCTGTTCTTTGCTCGTGGAGATCCCTTTGACCACTATGATCCCCCTTCCTCGCTGTGCCTCAAGCGGTATTATTCCAGCCTTCAGTAACTCCATCTGTTCAGAAGGAGTATAATAGAACTCAAGCTTTGAGAGTCCGCTGAGAGGCTTAAAGGTTGGAGAATCGTAGTAATTCAGCTTGCTGATGAGCCCTGCAACGGCGCCGAGATTCCCGTATGGAGCCACGAGCGCAAATCTATCGCTGGCTATTGTGGTTGTCCGCTTGGTGATATCCTTTATGCTTTCGCCTTTTGCCACAGTTCCAAGACCTATGCGGTTCTTTGCTTCAAGGCTCATTTTCATACAGTGAGCTTCGATCAGAGCATGAATAGCAGGATCAGTGACATCGCATGCCACCACCATGTCCACATCAGGATCCCCTTCCAGTTTTTCAAGTGCAGCCTCGTAGTCTTCCTTTGATATGGCTCCTGTCACTCCTCCGGACAGGTTTGCCTCAACTTCGCGCGGATTGTTGTTTGGGGCTTTTGAACTTGATTTTAGATCTTCTGCTGTTACAAGATTGGAGTTCTTATTCAGATAGCCCACAAGATAATTCTCGCTCAATGAGTCCATCACAAGATTATCGAATATCTCGATGGTTTCTCCTTCACTAAGCATCATCTTTACTGTTTCTGGCGTGGATCCAGGTTCTATCTTGACAGCTACATTGTTGCCAGCTTCACCTGATTTTTTTGCAACAATCTTTGCAGTATCTTTATTCTTCAGATCCTTCAGAACCAGACTTGCTTTGGCACCTTCCTTGCCGCTAATTGCAGTCACCACGATCTCGAACACTCCGTTCTGGAACGCCTGTTTCGCATCCTGTGTTATCGTGAAATTCTCGCCTGATCCAAATTTGTTGGCAAACTCCCTGTAGCTGCTCACATGCGTTGGCGTTAGTACTTCTCCCTTCTCTGTAGTACCTATCATCGCAACAACCCCGGAAGGATTGAGCTGTTGAGGAACAATCTCTTTTATTACCTGTATCTCTACCCCTGGTATTATCCTGGTCATTTTTAACCACCTAATCCTTTTTTAGATGTTCAATAATACGAGCATGGTTCAAACAGAATACTCCCATGTTTAAAGCACACCCAGTATTATCATTCGCATGTCAATATTTATAGTTTGCCATAGACGACGGGCTTAAGATATTGCTTTTTTCATATCGGCTGCCCTGCTCCGCATGTGCCGCAGAAATTCGCCACATTGGGTATCACCTCGCCGCATTTCCAGCAGGTCTTCACATCTGCTCCTGAAGGCGGCAATTTATTGCATCTCGGGCACCGTTCAGAAGTATGGGGCATTGAAGCGCCGCAGTTCATGCAGAATCTCTTCATCTCTTCCTGCTTTTTCCCGCATGAAGTGCAAAATTCTGAATCAATGGGAATTGGAGCCTTGCAATGAATGCAAAGTTCCTTCTCTTCATCTTCAACTTTTTTCCCCTTCTTTATGACGAGTATATAGATCAGGCTTGCTGAAATCGCAGCAATTAGCAAGATTACCCATACCCATGGTGTTGCTTGGGCTGGCATAATTGAAAAGTCAACCTTAATTCCTCCCTCTGTCACATTCACGGATCTGCTTATTGTTGCATAACCTGGTTTTGTTACAATTAAGTTTTTATATTCACCAGCGTTTATCTGTAGCTCATACAATCCATCTGGCCCAGTTGTTGCTGATATCCCATCAATTGTGACTTTTGCATTCTGTACAGGTTCATTTGTTTTGGCATCCGTGATCATGCCAGTGATTGATGACAATTTCGTTATAACTGTCATGGTGGGCGCAGGACCTACTATGAACTGGATCTGTCCTTTACCCTCCTCAAACCCTTCTTTTTTTACTACTGCTTTAATTGTGGCTTTTCCTGCAGCAGATCCGGTGAACGTTGAAGTAACATGCCCAAAAAGATCAGTTGTTCCCGTCGCAGGATTCACTTTGCCTTCTTTTGTTGAATTCAGAATTACGTTTGCTCCTGAAATTTCCTTTCCATCAGCTGTCACAATAACCGTGATTGTTGATGTCTGACCAATTGCAACCGATAGTGGATCAGAGGCGACTCTGACTGTAAGTGCAGTGGGTGTCGCTATAACATTCGGAGTAACAGTGGGTGTCGGTGCAAGCGTTGCATTTGCCTCATTCGAAACCGCTCCCTCACCCACCGAGTTCACAGCGCTGACCATGTAATGGTAAGTTTGCCCTCTTGCTTCAGGGGTGTCAGTGTAGGATAGTGTGTTACCAACTGATGTTTGAAACTTCTCTCCTCTAGAAGCGTTACCGCGGTATATCCTGTAACTTAAAATGGGGGAACCCCCGTTATTATCTGGTGCGTTCCAGTTCAGGGTTATAGAGCTTACACTAGCTGTCGCGGTGAGATTTCGAGGCGCTGAGGGCTGAGTAAAATTGGTGATGAAAAACTTTGGTTCACCAGAAGATACATTAAAGCTGTTTTTTGCTTTGATAACATAGCTATAATTAGTTCCTGGTTTTAAACCAGTTAAAGTATGATTGACTGGAACATATGAACTGCCATTGCCAATATTCTGAAACGGTGTATCTTGAAAATGTGAACGTGTGCCTGGAGCGTCAGCCGATGCAAAAAAAGCCACTGTATCAAGACCATTTGGATTAACTTCTCCTTTGAGAGTCGCGCTTGTTGAAGTAACATCGGTCGCCGGAAGTGTAGTGGCATTGGGAGAATATTCTCCAGCAGCATTTCCAGAAACCCATAAAATTATGATTAAAGGCACCAATAGAAATTGAACAATTTTTCTATTAAACATCATTTTATTGTTTCTCATGGCTCTACACAGGCTGCTTTGCTCCGCACTTATCGCAGAACTTTGCCGACAGAGGAAGAACTGCTCCGCATGTACTGCACTGCTTGGTATCAACTCCTGATGGCGGGATCTTTCCACATGAGGGACAGCTCTGAGCCTCCATCGTCATCATGGTACCGCAGTGCATGCAGTACCTCTTTGCTAGCTCGCCAAACACAACTTTACCTTCTCCATAAAGTGCTTTACCTCCACCTTTGGGGGGGCAGCACGAGGCTATCACTTTCGCAGTGCCGCTCGTTTGTGCAGAAGTTATGACCCCAATTCCTGCCAGAGTCTTCTGTGGGATCTTCACAGGACTTGTTATAGTACCGCTTGTTGTGGTAAGTTCAACCGTCCTTTCAATCAAGGACGTTAAATAGCTTCCTTTATCATCCTTGATCTTGATGATCACGGTTGCAGTTGACTTTCCATCCGCAGGAATCATTGGCGGCGAGATCTCCACATCAAGACCTGCCTCACTGCATGTGAATTCCACCTGCGCAGTAGCCTTTTGCTTGCCTGATCTTGCTGTTATCGTGACAGTTCCGCATTCTTTTGACGATGTCAGGATCGCTTCCACATATTCCTTGCCAGGAGGTAATACCACGTTCTGTACAGTGCCGGCTGTGGTTTCCATCTCAATCTCCCGGTCGCTCCCCTTTTTCTTCGGCTTCCCCAGGATGTTTATAAACTGGATTCTTACTGGTACTGTAGACTTTCCATCGCCCGGAATACTGGTCACTTTGGGTATCAACTGCAGCTTCCCAACAATCCAGAGAAATGCTCCGATCCCTGCCAGGATCAGAATTATGATCAAGATCAGAATTATCCATGACCATGGAAATTCCGGCTGAGGTGCTATGGAAAGGTCTAAAACAGCTCCAGTTTCTGGTATGCTTGCAGATTTAATGATCTTCTCATAACCTGATTTGCTCACGGTTAAATTGTTGTATTCCCCTGCACTGATCCTGAGTTCATATGTTCCATCCTGCCCTGTTGTGGTCAGCTTGCCATCAATTTCAATTGTTGCGCCGCGAATTGGTTCGCCTGTTCTGGCATCTTTAACCTTACCCGACATTAATGCCAGGGGCGCAGTTGTCGGAGTGGGTGCAGGACTTACCGTGATCTGGATCTCTTCTTTGCCATCCTCAAAACCCTCTTTTTTGACAAGGGCTCTGACTGTAGCTTTACCTGCTGCAGATCCTGTGAAAGTTGAAGTAACCTGACCGAAAAGGTCAGTTGTTCCTGTCGCAGGATTCACTTTGCCTTCTTTTGATGCTGCCAGCATCACGCCTGTGCCTGAAATTTCTTTTCCGTCAGCACCTGTCACAATAACCGTGATCGTTGATGTCTGGCCAATTGCGACGGATGATGGATCAGAAGCAACTGTGACTGTGAGTGGAATCAGAGTTGGGATAGGAGTAGGTGAGGGCGTTGGAGTAAGTGCAGGAGCTGCTATTGTAACAGTGAATGATGTTGACCATGTAGAAGTAAGTCCCCCCTTATCTATTGCCATAGCCTTTACATTGTAAGTTCCTGGATTAGTCCAGCTATGATTTGAACTTGCTGACAAACCTGAATTGAAAAAGGTAGTAGTATCTTGTGATCCATCCCCCCAATCAAAGGTATACTTTATCTGGTCGCTGTTAGGATCTATTGAAGATGTAGAATAGGCGTAAGAAGTTCCGGTAAAACCTGAAGATTGACCTGCTGGTTGAGATGGTATGTTTGGTGGATTCTGGGGTACTAAGAAATTAACTGTGTTAATGAATAAATCCTTACCAACCTCAGTCATTGAGGCTGGAGCGGCAGTAAAGCCCCAATGTACATACTTGGAGTTCTCCAGTGTGAAAGAATAATGGTTTCCATCTGTGGCGCTTTCCATGCCAAGAACGATTACATTTGAAGGGATGGTTGGTAAATAAACCGCCAGTTCATTATCAGTAGAGCTATAAAGCTGAATAATCTTGCTTGCTGGAATAAAAATTGACTTTGGTTTATTGAATACAGGATGGGTTGTATCCATCACGTAAATACTGTTAGAATTACCAAACCAACTCTGTCCATAGTTGGTCATAAGACCTAAACTCCCGAAAAGATATGATCCTCCCAATCCAAGACCAATTAATGGCTTCCCAGAACTACTGATTTTATTAATATCGGAGCTTGGAAGGGCTGAATTCAAGCCACTGCCAGGAAGATCGCTTCCAAGAATTATAAGATCATATTTTGAAAAGTCGGTGGTAGCTATGTTGCCACTTAATATCAAATCAGTTGTGAATCCGGCAGGATCAAGTAATGATTTAAATGCATTTGCACTTGAAGAATCTGTAGAATATATGAATGCCACAGTGCTCGCGCTAACAGTACCTATTGTTAACATCAAACTAATAAAAATCAAAAAATATAAAAAAATTTTTTTCATGTTCTCTCCCCAATAATTGATTGCTGAAACATTATCAATTTACTCAAAATTATAGTAGCACCCATGTCAGCAAAACGAGCGATTACAGGCATCTCGAGCAGCCGCATTTTTATTCCATTAGTTTTTTTCATATAATCCCACCTTAATTTTCAGGTACCTCTGGCTTCTCATAACCAGGAATTCCACAATCACTGCATTTATATAAGAATGATATCCATATATACTTTCCTTTGTCATCGTAAATGATCAGGTAACCATTCTGGCTCCCTGCTCCGCACTTATCACAGAACTTGGCTCATAGAAGCAGGATTGCACCACATGAGCTGCACTGCTTGGTATCAACCCGGGATGGAGGGATATTCCCTCTCCTTTCAGTTTTTGGCTAATTCCGACCAATACTTTTAATATCACATCTGATCAAACACAAATTGTGGAGTTATCATGCTGGAACAGGAATCATTCTGGAATGCAGAATCATTTGCTGTGATCACAGACAGCACAAAACCTGCAATGAAATGGACAGTGGATGAATTAACCAAAAAGGGTAAGAAAGTATATGTTGTTGATATGTCAGGCAGTCCTGATAAGGATGCTCTGCATAACATATACGACCTCCCTTCTGGCGTGGAGAATGCAGTAATAGGAGTCACAACGAGTAATCCCGCAGATGTGATGGCAGATCTGGAAAAGAAAGGAATAACAGGCAGATGCCCCGTGATGTATCTTGCCCATGGATTCAATATCCATACCATGCACCGGGGTATATCGAAGCTCTTTGGAAAATATTGATCCCATTGATTGCAGGATCTCCAAAGAACAGGGGTTCAGGTGAAAATAGAACTCAGGATATCGAGGTTTGACCCTGAAAAAGACCGGGCGCCGTATTACAGGACATATACGATCGATGCTGAAAAACATACCACAGTACTCGATGCCCTGATTCATATCAAGGACTGCGAAGACGATACCCTTACCTTCAGGCGCTCATGCAGGAGCGGTATCTGTGGAAGCTGTGCAGTGCGAGTGAACCACAGGGCATGTCTTGCATGCAAGACCCGTGCAATGGATAGCATCTACGAGGGCTGCATCCTCGTTGAACCTCTAAAAAATCTCCGCATCATCAGGGATCTTGTTGTGGACCTGGATCCATTTTTCAGGACGATTGAACAGGTTTCGCCATGGATCACCCGGGACTGCACAGCAGCTGAGCGAAGAATGTATCCAGCAGATGTGCGGGAATTGAATAAAACCGGAGATTGTATCATGTGCGGTGCATGCTATTCTGACTGCAATGTGCTGGACGTTGACAGAAAATTCCTGGGACCTGCAGGTCTTGTCAAATGTTACAGGTTCGTGGAGGATCCAAGGGACAATCTCGCTTCCGAGAGAATAAAGCAGGCAATCGAGCTTGGTATTTTCAAATGTCCTGTGGATCAGGAATGCGAGCTTGCATGCCCTGCTCATATAGGCATCAGAAGGGATGTGATCGAGAGCCTGAGGCACCACGGTGCGAAATACGGCATTGCTCCCATGCCGGCGCACAGGAGATTGATCCAGTCGGTTCTCGATACTGGAGGTGTGGTGCCTGTGAAGACAGAGCCTGCGATAGAAAGGCATCAGCACAGGGAAAGGAGTTTCAATGGAATCACGGAGGTATATTTCAAAGATTTTGATGGAGAACCTGAGAACGATATCGTCCTTTTTCTTGGGTGCATAATAAACAGGAGGCAGCAGGAATCCGCAGATGCCATAATAAACATACTCCAGCATAACCGCATAGCAGTGCATCTCCCGAAGCGCCAGACCTGCTGCGGCAGTCCTTTCATGAGAAGCGGCATGTATGAGAACATGAGACCATTTGTCTCCCAGAACATTGATATTTTCAACTCATACGCAGAGCACGGCGTCCGTTGTATCCTCACCAGCTGCTCAGGCTGCAACTCTACTTTCAGGCATGACTATCCAGGGCTTGCCGTGGATTATGGACTTGCTGTGAACTACAGGATCTTTGATACGGGAGAGTACATGTATCACCTGCTCAGGAGCGGAAAGCTGAACGAGGATTTCAGGGAAATAAGGATGAGTACCATGTACCATTATCCATGTCACATCAGGGCGTCCGGACTTGAGGAAGGGATATATGTGGATCTCATAGAGAGGATCCCCGGTCTCGTGCTCAAACAGGTGCCTTCATCAGGGCTCTGCTGCGGAGGTGGAGGAGGGGTGAGAGCAGCATACCCTGAACTTGCGGATAAGCTTGCCATACGAAGGATGAACATAGCGCAGGAGGAAGGTGTGGACAGCCTTTTTACCAACTGCCCTTTCTGCATACTGTCGTTCGAGCGTGGAATAAAGTTAAGGGAAGATGCGGGAGAAGCCCTGCATTTCAAGATCTATGATTTCTACAGGGTCTTTTCTGAAGCATATGGAGGTACGGGTGCTGGTCCATGATGCTGTGATCATAGGAGGCGGGCTTGCTGGCATGCGCGCAGCAATAGAAGCAGGAAAGGAGGCAGATGTCGCGCTTCTTTCCAAGGTGCATCCGCTCAGGGCGCATTCCAATGCAGCCCAGGGAGGCATCGCCTGTGTGCTTGAGAAAGATGATCTGCTTGAATCCCATATTTATGATACGGTAAAAGGCAGCGATTTCCTGGGAGATCAGGATGCTATCGAGATCCTGTGTTCAGAAGCTCCTGAGAACATACAGGAACTCGACAGGATGGGTGTGATCTTCAGCAGGATGGATGATGGTTCCATAGCCCAGCGCGAATTCGGGGGGCACAGCTTTCCAAGGGCGTGCTATGCTGCAGACAGGACAGGACATGCGATCCTGCATGCGATGTACGAACAGCTCCTGAAGAACAGGATCACAGTGTACCCTGAATGGTATGTCCTTTCCCTCATAATGAACGATGGCGCATGCTGCGGGATCACAGCTCACGATATAGGCAAAGGAGAGACGCATATCATAAGAGCGAAGGCAGTGATGTTTGCCACAGGTGGGTATGGAACTGCGTATGAAACCACCACCAACGCCTTTGCAAACACAGGAGATGGATGCGGGATAGCAAGCCGCGCAGGTGTGCCGCTCATGGACATGGAGTTCGTCCAGTTCCATCCGACAGGGCTCTATCCCAGAGGCTTGCTCATAACCGAGGGCGCAAGGGGAGAAGGAGGCATCCTGATCAATGATAAAGGCGAGAGGTTCATGAAGAGATATGCAAATGCCATGGAACTTGCGCCGAGGGATGTGGTAGTTCGGGCGATGCAGAAAGAAATGGATGAAGGACGCGGGATCGGAGGAGCAAACTATCTCTATCTTGATCTGACCCATATAGGCAGGGAGAAGATCATGGAGCGTCTGCCGCAAATCCATGAAATCGCCCTGAATTTTGCAGGTGTTGACTGCGCGGAAGAGCCGATCCCGGTGACTCCTTCAGTTCATTATTCCATGGGAGGGATACCTGTCAATCACAGCGGCGAAGTTGAGGGAATAAAGGGATTATTCGCTGCAGGGGAATGCTCCTGCGTAAGCGTACATGGAGCCAACAGGCTCGGATGCAACTCACTTCTTGAAGCAGTGGTCTTCGGCAGGCGGGCAGGTAGAGAGCTTTCCAGGTATGTCAGGAAAGCAAAGCTCGGATCTCTTCCTGAGACTGATGGATCAAAAGAGATCGAGAACATCCTGGATTCAGACGGAAACGAGAAGGTCCCGGATCTCAGGGAGACGCTCAGGAAAGTAATGATGGAAAAATGCGGCATATTCAGGGATAGAAAAGGATTGCAGGAAGGACTGAAGGCTGTGAAAGAGCTTCAGAAAAGGTTTGAGAATATCTATATCTCTGATAAGGGCAGGGTATTCAATACAGCTTTCATCGAAGCTGCGGAACTCCATAATCTCCTGACGATCTCGGAGATCATCGTGCACAGCGCCCTTGTCAGAGAAGAAAGCCGCGGATCACATACAAGGACAGATTATCCTGAACGGGACGATGCAAGATGGCTGAAGCATACTCTTGCGCACAGAACAGGCGATGGATTGAGTTTTTCATACCGACCTGTCACGATCACCAGATTTCACCCTGAGAAAAGGAAGTATTGAGCTCTTGAGGCAAACCAGAAAAAAGACCAATATCTTTTTAATGCCAGACCCCAGTTAAGAACAAAAAACATGTCATTCAGCATTCTTGAAAAACAGGAACTTGTCCCTACGATCCACCTGATGACCGTAAGGGCACCGGCTGTTGCAAAAAAAGCGCAACCCGGGCAGTTTATTATGCTCAGGATAGATGAAAGAGGGGAACGTGTACCTCTGACGATCGCGGATTTTGACAGGGAAAAAGGCACGATCACCATGATTTTCCAGGTGCTGGGCAAGACCACGATGCACCTCTCCATGCTCAAAGCGGGGGACGATCTCCTGGACTTTATCGGACCGCTCGGGAACCCTGCTCATATTGAAAACGCTGGAACTGTGATACTTATAGGAGGCGGCGTCGGAGTAGCGCCTGTTTTTCCGCAGGCTAGAGCCTTGAAGAGCGCGGGGAACAAAATAATCTCTATCATCGGAGCAAGGAATGCCGGCCTTCTTCTCTGGGAAGACAGGATGCGTGAGGTGAGCGATGAACTGCACATCACCACGGATGACGGAACAAAAGGGCATCACGGATTTGTAACAGATATCGTGAAAAAGATCCTTGAACAGGGAACAAAAGTGGACAGGGTAATCGCCATCGGACCGCCTGTTATGATGAGGGCGGTCGCAGGTATAACAAGACCTTTCAATGTCAGGACCATAGTAAGCCTGAACTCTATCATGGTGGACGGGACAGGGATGTGCGGAGCATGCAGGGTGCTTGTGGGCAACGAGACCAAATTCGCATGCGTGGATGGTCCAGAGTTCGATGCCCATCTTGTGGATTTTACACTGCTTATGAGCAGGCTTGCCATTTATCAGCCAGAAGAGAAGGAAGCGCTTGAAAAGTACACATGCGATAGGAAGGGATGCTCGTGCTAGAGCTCAAGAGGATGCCTGAACAGGACGCGAAAAAGCGCATCACCAATTTCAATGAAGTGGCGCTTGGTCTTACAGAAGAACAGGCGATAGAAGAGGCAAAACGCTGCCTTCAATGCAAGACCCCGAAGTGCATGAAAGGCTGCCCTGTTGAGGTAAAGATCCCGGCCTTCTTAAAATATGTTTCAGAGGGCGATTTTGCCAGTGCGATAAAAGAGATAAAGTCAGATAATGCGCTCCCGGCTGTCTGCGGGCGCGTATGCCCCCAGGAAACGCAGTGCGAGCAGGCATGTATCCTGAGCAAAAAAGGAGCATCTGTCTCGATAGGATACCTTGAACGGTTTGTCGCAGACCGCGAAAGTAAAAAAGGAGTACAAATCCCGGCTCCCGGGGAACCCACCGGAAAAAAGGTCGCGGTTGTGGGCTCAGGACCTGCCGGACTCACGGCAGCAGCGGATCTTGCCAGAATGGGACATTCTGTCACCATGTTTGAATCGCTTCACGAGGCTGGAGGAGTCCTTACCTATGGTATCCCTGAATTCAGGCTGCCCAAGGAGATCGTGCGAGCAGAGGTAGAATATGTGAAAAAACTTGGTGTGACCATTCTCCTTGATTCAGTGATCGGCAAAATAGAGACCCTGGATGAGCTGCTTGATGATTTTGATGCCATATTCCTGGGAACAGGGGCAGGATTGCCTGCTTTTCTGAACATAGACGGCGAGAACCTGAACGGTGTGTATTCAGCTAACGAATTCCTGACGCGGGTGAACCTGATGAAATCCTATCTTTTCCCTGAGTACGATACCCCGGTCAAGATAGGAAAGCACGTGACCGTGGTGGGTGGAGGCAATGTGGCAATGGACGCAGCAAGATGTGCTCTCAGGCTTGGTGCTGAAGAGGTCACGGTCGTTTACAGGCGGGGGGAAGAGGAGATGCCGGCACGCGCGGAGGAAATAAAGCATGCAAAGGAGGAAGGCATCAAGTTCAGGCTTCTTACGAATCCTGTAAGGCTGGTCGGGGATGGGAAGAACTGGGTCACCCATGTTGAATGCATTGACATGTTCTTATGCGAGCCAGATGAGTCTGGCAGATGCAAACCCATGCCGCTTTCAGGTTCAGAGCATTTGATCGAAGCTGACGTGGTGATAATTGCAATAGGCACTTCTCCAAATCCTCTCGTAATGCGGTCTGCGAAAGGACTTGAGATCACAAAACATGGCAGGATAATCGCAAAAGATAATGGTGAGACGACCAGAAAACGAGTGTATGCAGGTGGAGATGCCGTCACAGGCTCTGCCACTGTGATCGGCGCGATGGGAGCCGGCAAGATAGCTGCGCGGGCGATAGATGAGTATCTGAGAATGAAATAATCAAAACCTTTATCCTTTCCAGATACATTAACGGAAACACTCCGCCAGGGTGCCTGGGTGGGGTAGCTGGTTATCCTATGGGACTGTGGATCCTACGACTCGGGTTCGAATCCCGACCCGGGCCCCAAATTTTCTGTTAAGAGCCCTACACGTGGCCAAATCTTTTTCAGTTGTGCACTTTCATATGCACTTGCCCTAGGATTATATGTAACGCGAGGGAAGGGTAAGCTATGGATATTCATGACTTCAAGGTCAGAATTAGAAAGAACATAAAAAAGGATACAGCATGCAGCTTTTAGTGATATAATAAGAAAATTATATTCGATAACTGGATGAGCTGAATTCCTTCCTGACACCGGAATGGAGCCATGAGAATCCGCTTGACATAGTTGGAGATGCCGGAGCCGACAGGTACGCCCGCGTGTTCGATGTGATGATTCGCAACCAGGATAAATGGGATATCGCATTTGTTGTTGCAGTTCCATCAGGTGTTCTGGATTCAAGGCACCTTGCGCAGGAAGTTGTGAGTTTTTCGAACCATACTCACAAAATGATAGTCGGATGCCTGCTAGGTGGTAACAGCATGAAGAGCGGAGTGCATATATTGAGAAAGGCTTCCATACCAAATTTCTCTGAGCTTGAGGAAGCTTTCGATGCTGTCGGGAAAGCGCTCAATCACTCTGCGACAGAAGAATCGAAACTATGAATGCCGAAAGGAATATGATCCACAGAGGCAATTTCGATTCACGTCGCTTTCTTAGCTTTTTCAGCTTCCCACCACGTTTTTGGATGAATCCTCTGAGCCAAAAATTATACAACTCCAGCCAGATCGAGATCCAAATGCTTTTTGAAAAAAACTAACTCCCTGTATGTATGATCATATACTGCTTTTTCTCCTCCAAGAAACTTCTTAAAATACAACAGCATTATCTTTCCAAATAACGTATCTGGAAAATCCATATAGACATCATGGGATACCCTGCAGCTGCCATTGAGGTTCTCTATCTTAATTACTCCGCCTTCAGGTATTCCTGGCCGTATCAAACCTCCGAGAACTTTATAAGTTGTTATGCCTCTCCAGACCGTGATTCTTGGTTTCTCAACATACAGAAAATGACCGCGAAGATCGGCAAATAACCCGGCCACAGTTTCTTTTTGATGGAAAGTGGCACCTGTTTTTGGTCTATTATCTTCAGAATCAATATTCAACCCAAAATGCTCTTCAGGATTTGAAGCGCTCCAATTAACAGGATCTGATGCATAATCCCAGATAACTTCAGGAATATTATATATGATGATTTCTGCATGTTTTGTTATTAGCATAATGAACTGAAACTGCTATCTAAGTTTACTATTTTTGTTGTTTTTTTCCTGCAACGGCGTCCTTAACGTGGTGCTTGTGTCAATAATATTTCTTCGAGCACTTTTCCGGCATTCTTGGCAATTTCTGGAGGTTATCTGGGAGCCGGTGGATGCTGCATGGATGGCGCTTTTTCAAGCACAGTCTTGAGCTTTACTTTCTCGTGTCCCCTGAAGAATTCCATTGCCACTCTGTCGCCCACTTTATGTTTATTGAGCACTTTAATAAGGTCTCTGACGTTATTTATCTCTATATCCTCCATCCGGATCAAGATATCTGCTACCTCTATCCCTGACTTATCAGCTTCGCTTCCTTTAACCACATCAGTAACAACTACCCCTTTGGTAGTTGGCATGTTATAATATGCCACCATTTTGGGATTGACATCCACGGCATTGATGCTGATCCACGGTCTTACGATTTCGCCATGCTTTATTAACTGGTCTGCAATTTCTATGGCTGACTGTATCGGTATAGCGAACCCGATGCCCTGTGCAAAGGGTATGATTGCGCTATTCACTCCTATCACTGCGCCTTTGCTGTCTATCAGGGGCCCTCCGCTGTTGCCGGGATTAATGGCAGCATCGGTCTGTATCAGTCCTTCCATGAATGTTACCTCAGTCTGGATTGACCGGTTCAATGCGCTTATGACTCCAGCAGTGACCGTAGGGCCTCCCACAAGGCCAAGAGGACTGCCTATAGCAATTGCCATCTGCCCGATTTTGAGATTTTCATTCTTAGCCATTTCTGGTACTGGCAGGCCACTCGCTTTGATCCTGATCACTGCCAGGTCCTTCATGGTGTCCAGACCTCTTACCTCACCCGGGAATATTCGTCCGTCTTCCAAAGCCACTTTTATCTCCTGTGAACCCAGCACCACATGGGCATTGGTGAGTATAAAGCCATCCTCATTTATTATGAAACCTGAACCCACACCCGGAACCGGATGCACATGCAGATATGCGTCCTTCATTAACTTCACTTCACTGATGTTTACAACACTCGGTATAACTTTTTCTACAGCCCCGGTAACCATTTCATCAAAACCCGTCATACTTATAACCTCCATTAACCAGATTTATTCTCTTGATATTTGAAACTATTTAATGTCTCAACTTATACCGATGGTTTTATTTAATATTCAGAGAAATACTCTATTCTTCTTAAATAACCTGCCTCATGCTTCCCTCATATCCTGAAACACCGTGTGCGTTCGACAACTTTTCCAAAGGATTCTGCAAAGTTATATTACTTAGAAAGCAAAATGGATAGAACTGAGATTATGGCTGAACTGAAAAGACATCTTGGTATGTGGGGGGCAGCAAGCATCGGGATCGGTGCGATAATCGGTGCAGGGATTTTTGTTTTGAGCGGGGTGGCATCCGGGTTTGCAGGACCAGCTGTCATACTATCATTTCTGATCGCCGGGATTGTTGCATTCCTCACTGCCTTGAGTTCTGCTGAGCTAGCCTCGTTCATCACCGAATCCGGGGGCTCCTATATTTACACACATAAAGCATTCGGGAAATTCTGGGGATTCGTTGTGGGCTGGATGCAGTCTTTTGACTATATCGTAGGAGCAAGCGCGATCAGTGTTGGGTTTGCAGGATATTTTGTATATTTTGCGGGAATTCCTCCGACAGCTCAAAATGTAACGATAATAGTTGCTGTTGCGATGCCCCTTGTCCTCACGCTCATAAATCTGAGGGGGATAAAAGAAGCATCGGGTGCAAATAACCTGCTTGTTGGCATTAAAGTTACTGCGCTTGCACTTTTCATAATCGTAGGGTTATTTTTCCTGTTCTCGCACGGGAATTTTTCCAATTATCATCCATTTTTCCCTAAAGGCTTTGCAGGAATGCTTTCGGGGGCAGCGTTAATATTTTTTGCATTTATAGGCTTCAATACTATCACTGTGATCGCAGAAGAAGTCAAAGATCCTGAAAAAAATGTACCGAGGTCATTAATATTGGCATTTTTGATATGTACTATCCTTTACATCGGTGTCTCGGTCGTTGAGGTTGGACTTGTGAACTGGAAAATCATAGGCACTTCAAACGCTCCTCTCGAACTGGCTCTCAGGGCGGCTACCGACAACATTTTCTTGCTGAAGTTCGTGTCCATTTCTGCTCTGTTCGCAACAGCATCCGCTACCATGGCATCTATTCTCGGCGGATCAAGAGCGGTTTTTTCAATGGCAAGACAGCGTGTGATCCCGGGCATACTTGCAAGAATTTCAAAAAATGGCGTTCCTACCTTTGCGGTATTGATCAGCGGTGCCGCAATCGCGCTGATCATCATAGCCACAAAAGGCGATCTGGAATTGATCGCTTCAATTTTCAACTTCGGGACATTGATGACATTCTTCTTCATCAATATGAGCCTGCTGCAGTTGAGAAAAAAAATGCCCGAGGCAAACCGCACATTCAAAGTGCCGCTTTACCCGGTTACACCGATACTTGGCTTGATAAGTTGCTTTGCACTTGTTTTTTACCTGAAGATGAACGCTATTATTGCTGCAGGAGTGTGGATCGCATTGGGCGTGGTTGCATATGAATACAATAAAAGGCGAGAAAAAATTTTATTAATGAAATGATTTAAAAATCGCCTATTTGAATGCAGTAAATTTGTCTCTGGACGCATTGCACAATGGACATTTATCCGGTGCTTCTCCTTCCATGGTATATCCGCAAACTTCGCAAACCTGGACCGGACCAAGTTTAACGTCCTTTCCCGAAGCAACTGAATCCAATGCTTTTTCATAGAGCTGCTTATGCATTTTCTCTGTGCCATACGCCCATTCAAAACTTTTTTGTGCTCCTTTTTCTCCCTGGAATTTTGCTACTTCCAGGTATACAGGATACATTTCCTCAATTTCAAAGGTCTCGCCCGCGATGGCTAATTTCAGGTTTTTCCTGGAATCGCCCGGGCCAAAAGCTGCCATGCTGTTTGCGACAAATCCGCCGTCAAGGTGTTTTAGCTCCCGGTAATGGTCTCCTGCATGTATATATTCAGCGTGGGAGATTGCGCGAAATAAGCGAGCCACATTGTTAAATTTTTCTTGTTCGGCCTGATTTGCAAAATGTAAATACCTCATATGCGCCTGGCTTTCTCCCCCAAATGCATTGATAAGATGCTGTTCGGTCATTTTCTTCATTTAGAAACCTCCCATCTATGAACTCATATCAGTAAACTCCGTTATTTGTATTTATAATTAACTTTGCCTGCCGCCCGGTGGAATTGAGGTATTACTTTTCATAAATAAGATTCGGGCTTGCCTCAAGCATTCCTTCCCATTAGAACCAAAAGTGGCGAGGTTAATACCCGACAAGCAACACCAAAAGCCTGTGGCGCAGGATGCCGATGGTCGCGTACTTTATGAATACCGATATCCAGGGAACGTGTCTGATATTGGCCCGCAGAGTGTGAGGTGGTATCCGGTTATCCAAAAATTGAACAGCTCTGCTCAAGTTTAAGGGATTAAAGAACGAAATACTTAACGATATTTATTTATACACTTGTATTAATTTATTTAATTGGTCTGGCAGTTGCATTTGGAACGGTTCACGCCAGGCGTATACTTTTGAACTGAAATTAGCGTTAAAAAAGATGAAGCAGGTAAAGCACATCCTGACACAGTGTTAAAACTTGTGAACAGGAAGAGAGAAGCCCCGATCTAACAGCGGGTATGCGCCCAGAGGCTGCAGAAGGCGCTCTGGCTCGACCCGGCGCGGTGATCGACTTCATCTATGCAACCCGGCCGAAGGGAGAAAGCTCAAGAAGTTGCACGGCTCTGATGCGCAAAGATATCAGGATTCAGGCAACAGATTCCAGCTTGCCTGCCTGTAAGCGGGCTTAACATGTTAAAGACATACACTACTCATCAAAAAATTGATCAAACAGTAATTGGCATCAATTATTTTAACCTGAGAAACAATGTAGATAATGTGGTAGATGTGTCATATAAAACAATAAAGATCAGGGATGAAACATATGAAAGCATAAATGTCTTAATAGGTGACCTGATGAAAGAACTGAAAAGACCGGTATCCATCGATGAAGCGATAAGATATTTGCTCAAAAACAGGAAGAATAGACCGAGCAAGTTCGCAGGCGGCTGGAAAATGGATGAAAAGGAATCTGAAAAAATCAAAAAGGAATTAAAGGAAAGCTGGAAAAGATGGGAATTGTAATAGATACCGATATCCTGATCGATCTTCTCAGAAATAAGGAATATGCAGTTAAAAAAATAAATGAGCTTGAGAAAAACGAAGAGCTTGCAACCACGGATATCAATGCCTTCGAGCTGTACTTCGGCGCCTATAATTCAAGGTTCAAGGAGAAGAATATCGCATCAACAAAAGGGTTACTTAAAGCCATGATCCTGTTCCATACGCATGAGGAGAGCATGGAGATAGCAGGCAGGATTTTTTCAGAAAAAAGAGCAAAGGGAAAAATGATGCAGATCAGGGATGTGCTCATAGCAGCAATTGCTCTGCAAAACGGATGCAGGCTTCTCACCAATAACAGAGACCATTTTGAAGGGATAGAGGGATTGTCTTTTCAGGAATTTTAATGGATTATCCAGGCGATCCTGGATTCTCGGAAAATGAAGAATTACCCTGATAATATCCGAAGAATACAGCAAAATATATGCCTTATGCTGTCTTACCAGTAAGTCATGGAAAGGATAACGATCAGCGCGAAAGGGCAGATAGTCATACCTGCCAGGATCAGGAAAAAGTTCGGGCTTAAGAAAGGCCAGAAGCTTGCGATCATGGAAGAGGACGGCTGCATTAAAATGCTGCCGCCCACAGATATTACCACGCTCTGCGGGACTTGGTCAGACCTTGACCCGAAAGCTGTAAGAAAGAAAGTCGAAGAGATGCGCAGAGAAGACAGATATTAGATGATAACCATCCTGATCGATACGATGCATGTGGCTGATATACTCATAGATGATTCATATTTTGAGCTTGCGCGGGCGATACAGGATAAAAAGATAACAGGGCTTGCTTCGGTAATTACCCTCACGGAATTGATCAAGATACGCGGCATGAAAGCTAAAGAAAAAATGTACAGCGATCTTGACAGATTGATAACTTCTAACCTGGTTTTTATGGATGTTGACAGCACCATAGCCATGCGCGCCGGAGAATTGCACCTGAAATATGATATTCCAACGGCAGATTCGCTTATCGCAGCCACCGGCATGGTTGAGAATGTAAAGCACATCCTGACAGACGACGAGCATTTTAGACCTTTAAAGAATATTATCAAACCTATCGACCTGAAGACAGCATTAAAACTTGTAAAATAAAGAGGACTTCGGACAGACCATTAAATGCACCTTCATTTCAGGAGAACGACTGCACTGACAGCTTCCGGACAGGAAGAGAGAAGCTTCACACTTACAGCGGATATGCGCCCTGAGGCTACAGAAGGTGCCCTGTCGACCCCGGTGCAGTGATCGACTGCATCCATGCAACCCGGCCGAGGGGAGAAGCCCAAGAAGGTGCACGGCTGCTTCCATGAGCGGCGACGTGCCCTGCAAGACACGTCGCTCAGATACCTCCTGGAGCATCCAGTGGCAAACAGGCTCCACTGAGATAAAACCCGTATCTGATATTTATTGCGAAAGCACATCCATGAGCTTCAGGTGTGCTCGCGTCAGTTCAATACCAGTCACCTGCCTTACAACTTCGGGTTTCGCCCGGATTTGCTCCACCGCAAATTTTAATGCTGCCTTGTCCTCGGGGTTCACGATTAGTTCGTCCAGACGACGATCCCATAAGACGATGACGATTGCCACGGCAACAGCGACCGCTGCAGGACTGGCGACCGATCCCGGACCCAGGGCTGACTCCGAAAAGCGATTGAGCATACCCGCCAGCGGTTTTACGTATTCCTCAGGCAGGCATCGTTCAAAACTTACTTCTTTCACTTTTATCACCTCCTATCACATTGATATGATCATCCCGTATTTTCTGGTCATCATGTCTGCCTGAACCCTCAGAACCTTCCAGACAGAGCAGCACCATGTCCATATATATCTCGCGAATATCCCAGACGTCAAAGTTGCTGGTCTCGATCACAGGTGTTGCGAAATTGTATTGATCCGTATCATCGGATATGAGGGTCATTCCAAGATCTGAAAGATGGCTTGCAAGATATGTGCCTGGAAAAGGAGTTGTAAGTGACACAGCCGTTCGTGCACCCATGGATTTCAGTTCACGGATCAATGCTTTCGTCTCTTCGACAGTCTCCCATGTATCCTCAGGATGAGGCACCATAAAGCTGCAGGTCGGAGACAGTCCCGCTTCCAGGGCAGTCCGAACCGCCTCCCGCAGTTTTGCTACTGTTATACCCTTATTAATTGAATCCAGGATTTTCTGCGAACCGGACTCGGCGCCGAACTGAACCACTTTACAGCCAGCATCGGCCATTGCCTGAAGTGTAGCCCGATCCACTGTATCGGCTCTGGTTTCGCACATCCAGGCAGTATGCAAATCGCGCTGCTTCAATTCATTGCAAAAAGCCCGAGTCCGCTCAGGCACGGCTGTGAATGTGTCATCTGCAAAGAAGAAGAAGTGTAAACCCAGCGCAGAGATCATGGTTTCTATCTCGCGCAAAACATTATCCACAGATCGCATTCGATAGCGACCACCAGCAATCCCCCGGGCCGCGCAAAAGATGCAGCTGCCCTCGCATCCCCTTCCTGTGATTATCAGGCCGGGGGCAGAGTAGAGATGCAGAGGCAACAGATGCCACGCAGGAAACGGCAGTGTGTCAAGGTCATGAAGGAATGGTCGCCGCGGGTTGTGGACGACTTTGCCGTCGGGTTTTCTCATGCTCAGTCCTCTGATATTGCTCGGGTCCCCCTTTTCCTCAAGTACACAGCGAGCAAGCTCAAGCAGTACGAGTTCGCCTTCACCGCGGATCACAAAGTCCACCTGAGGATGGGACAATGCATCATCTGCCGCGAACGTGGCATGTGGACCTCCAAGCAGGGTTACCGTCATTGGATTGACCTCCTTTACGATCGCTGCGATCCGCAACGCATTCCTGTATGTCAGGGTCGTAGTTGATATACCCACCAGACCGGGTTTTTCTTCCTCCAGCCTGCTGCGGATGCCCGCTGCCCCCATCTCCAAGATCTCCATATCCACGATCTCCACTGAGTATCCTTCTCCGATCATGATCGATGCCAGATATCCGAGCGCTATGGGTGGAGCTGACAGCAAGCTCTCTTTGACGTGCAGCTTGTTGGGTGTCGGAGATGGTGGTTGAATGAGCAGAACCTCGGTCATGGCGCACTCTCCAGAAGTTCTTTTGATCCTTCCCCATACAGAGGACGCCAGTCAAGAATCACAAGACCACTGGCACTCAGATAGCTGATGAATGATATGAGATCCTTTCTTAACTGACCCTGATCCTGGTCAGGATAAGCCCCGGCCAATTTTTCTATGATGTATTCAATGGTATGCTCACCGTCCAGCAGCAGCCATATCGCCGAACCCACAGCGTTAAGCTGCACAGTACCATTCAGTCCAAGGGCGACTACCATGTTCGTCTCACGGTCAAGTTTCCAGATCTCGCTGAGTCGCCGGGGCATGCGGCTTCCGATCTCCAGCTCAGAGTTCATTTTCAGCACCTCTTTGTTTCCACACAGTTCTTGTTTCTAACCATTTTCCCACTGATTTAATGATGTTTTTAACAATAAATAAATTTTTTGGTGAATGAAAGAAACAGAATCTGCTATGCTCCCATCTTTGGAATCTCAACACAGAACATAGTTCCGCCTTCTGGATTATCCTCGATCCATGCACTTCCTCCATGCAGGTCGCCACATTGAAGATCTCTTCAAGGTCCAGCGACCTGCTCACAATCGTTACACCATTCATAAATGGCCGGTAAATAAATCGATAATTTCAAAGATTTGTTTTATGTTTAAATAGCTTATTAAAGACAATTTGGTGTTTAATTGCTTGAAAACTAATATTTTGTAAGAATATGAATAAAAATTATTCTTTATTTTAAAAAAAGATATTATGAGGATTTGTTTTAGGTCATGGCTTTATTGCTTAGCAATTACATATATAGAAATATGATTAGAATAATCGACCAATTCCTTCAAGAACTCAAAATCAATGGCACGGCAGAGAAAACTATCGCGGATTATGGTAAATTTTTAAAGAACATCAACAGGCGTAAGTCGCTCGAAAACTGGGATAAAACCGATGTTCATAGGTACATTATGGAAAAGCATAACGAATGTTCAATCGGAACAGTTGAAATTTGCAAAGTCAGGATAAAGCAGTTTTTTACATGGGCAGGCAAATCTGAAATCGTAAGCCATCTTAATACTTGAATGCCTGCGAATAACTTTTGCAGGTCAACCATTCTGAGGGTTGAAGAGGTTGATTTATTAAATCGTATTGCACCATCCATTCTTATAAGGCTTTAATTTCACTGTAATTTGAATCCGATGTTGTCTCAATTCCTTAGCCTCACAGAGTATGAGTCCCATCACCCGCACTGGAGTAAGGCAATGGCTTCCGCCATCGCTTCCTTACCATTTGTGACAGAAGCGTCACATCGCCATAAGGCTGCTTCTGGTTCACCTGCTGTTTCGGGCTGTCGATGCGGGAACTCAGCACAATGGACCCTGTCGTGCAAAAAAAAGTCATGAAAAAAAAGAGTTAACGCATGGAAGAACCATGCGTGTTCAGTGCTCGTCCCCAATATAATCAGGGTGCTGCCTCAGTACAGGCATCCTGTTCACGATCCAGCGGTAGAGCAGTATCTCAATAGTGAGAACCGCTATGACCACTATTACCTCCTTCCAGTAGAAGAGCTCGTGGTGCGGGAACTGCCAGTTGAACGTGATATATACAGTATTGAGCCTGTTCAGGATAATGGCGACCATCGTTACAAGAGCGCCTACCTGGACAAGACCAACGTTCTTCCTCTGGATCGCATAGAATAACAGAAGAGGCGCTATTGCGAACAGCGAGAACTCTATGAGGAACCAGAGACCGTATGGCGAATTCAGATAGCCCCAGGAATTCTCATACGTGATCGCTGCAAGCCTGAGCCCGACATATGTAAAGAGGATCATGGCTGCAGCCTTTCCTATTCCGAGCGTGATGCCGTCCAGGTTCGAGAGGTAGCGTGAGTCGGCCTTATCTTTCATGAAGACCTGGGTGAGCTTTCCCACAAGCACCACGTACACAAGCCCGGCTGCGAGGGATGACACAAAGAAGAGCCAGGGCAGATACGATGTCCACCATAGCGGATGCACCTTTCCAGGAGCAAGCAGGAACATGGCACCCAGGGCAGACTGGTGGAGCGTGGAAAGCATAATGCCCGCTACTGTGAGAGCAAGCGTCATTCCCAGAATGATCTTGCGGAAGTTTCTCAACCCCAACCATTCAAAGACCGACGATGAGAACTCCATCGCCTGAACGGACAGGTACAGGGCAACATGCCATGCCACCAGGAACATAACAGAGGCAGGACCGAACGATATCATCATGGGATAATAGATCCTCCACGGACGCCCCAGGTCTATCATGAGAAAGATGACAGCAAACAAATAGCCCAGGAGTCCAAGCAGGATTGCATTTGTGACAACTGGTTGATATTTCTTCAGACCGAAGATATACACCGCAGTCCCGAGCACGAACCCTGCTGCTGAGAAAGGAACACCTGTGAACAGACCTACGCTCAGGAGAAGTCCCCAGGGCTGTGTATTCGAGGAATCAGTTATTGATCCAAGACCCTGTGTAAAACGCAGGAAAATAAAGTACAGCCCTGCCAGTACTATGAGTCCGGCAATCATGTTGAAAGGGGTGATGAGCGATCTTATGTACTCTTTTATCGTGAGCCTGTTGAACAGGATCTCATTGATCCAGTAATCCGTGGTCTCTGTTTTTCTCAGGTTTTCTACTTCAATAATCTCTGTCATAGCTTATCCTCCTCTTCTTTTTCCTCTCCATGCAAAGGCTTCTCTCTGTTCTTTGTCATGAGATAGATTCCTCCGAACACAGCTGGCCATGAGACCAGCGTGAGATTGACCATTGAAAGGAAATCCTTGGTAAGTTCAGGGAATGCACTTGTGCCGATGTCCATCGGGAATTCAAGCTGTGAGAATGGAACTCCTGAGATGTACAGCCAGCCAGTGCCTCCTGCTTCGCGCTCTCCATAAACATGGTCAATATATCTGTCTGGCTCGCCCCATATTCTTGTCCAGGCGAGCTTGAGCAGACTGCTTCTCTTGCCAAACGTGATCGCTTCCACAGGACATGCTTCTGCACATGCTGGAACGATGCCTTTTACGATCCGCTGGTGGCACATGAAGCATTTCTGTATCCTTGGGTCAAAAGCGCTTGAATACTCGAACGCAGGTATGTAGAATGGACAGGCAGTGATGCAGTACCTGCAGCCGATGCATACCTTCTCGTTCCATACTACCGGCCCTTCTGGAGTCTTCTTGAGCGCTCCTACAAGGCAGGCAGAGACGCATGCCGGTTCTTCGCAGTGCATGCACTGCACCTTGCGGTAAACCGTCTTTTCGCCCACTTTGTACCTGTTGACCACTGTATAAGACTGCACATCAGCAGCATACGGACGCCTCTTTTCCTCAAAGACCGATGTATCCTCAAAAGAGGTCTTGGGTTCCGGGAGATTGTTGGCTTTGTTGCATGCGGCTTCACAGCGTCTGCATCCTATGCACCTGGTCAGATCTGACATCATCCCGAAGCGATCAGGATAGCCTGTGAAACTGTGCGCAGCAGATGCAGTGTTTCCAAGAAGGCTCAGGGCGATCAGAGAGCCTCCTGCTTTTACAAAGTCCCTTCTATTCATTTTCATAATCTATCCTCCTGCAGGCTTATGACAGCCTTTGCATGTATCGCCTGCACGTCCTGCATGATCCTCAGGCAGTTTTGCAGCGTCTGCGATGCCTTTTGTATGGCACTTTATGCAGAAATCATGATACACGATCTTGATTTTCTGACCTCCGGGGATTCCATCTTTATGACATCTGACACAGTCCTCCCATGTCAATGCATGAGGTCTTTCGGGAGCAGCAACAGCCACTGAAGTCGAAGTGTCCATTGTATGGCATAACTTGCAGTCCTCTGGCCCGCCAAACACCTCTTTATGACAGTACATGCACCTTGTATGGATCGCGGCTTTTAGCCCCGGCTTGCTTAAGTCCTCAGGGTCAAAGGGAGCACTGTGACAGTCACTGCATGCATGGATCTCATCTTTGCTGTTATGGTGGCAGTCCGTGCATGCTATCTTTTCGCTCATCACTTTGTGGAAATTTGAAGCCGAGCCGTAGCTGATGGCGAGGTATTCTGTATTGTTCACGCCAAGCCATTTTTCGACCCTGTGTGCTGTGATGGTAGCTGGGCTGCCGTTGCTATAATACTCGGGGAATTCCACTGCAGGTTCCAGTGCAGTCTCATCTTTCGCATCGTGGCCGTTCGTATTATGACCGTTCGAGACAAGTGCGGACGCAACCCCAAACGCCAGCCAGATCATCACTACTACTGGTACGGTTTTTATGATATCTTTATTCTTCGTATGCACCAGCAGCCAGAAAGTGATGAATGCAAATAGAAATGCCACTACCACGAGATATCCGATCCCTTTCACATAAGTCAGGTATTCTACAAGAGTTTCCATATTTTCCTCCTTTTATTTACTGAACATATTTTTCCTGCCCTGTCCATCGTTTTTTGATTTCTGATGCTCTTTGCTTTCATGGTATCCGTATCAACACCTCACAAAGATTGTCTCCATGTGATAACAATTTTTTAATATCGAGTTCTGCCTGGTTCCCGAAAGCATAGCTCATTGCTCCCTTGAAAGTCTCACGTATGGCATGGCAGACGTATTTGTCGTACATTTTTCCTTCTCCAGCAATATCGCATCTCTTGACCGTGTAGAGAAGGTTTTTAGTATCCATCTTCCACTCGCTCTCTCTGTGGAGCTTTGAATCGATGATCCCGATTGCGTTCTGGAAGGTCTCTAAATTCCAGACCTTGATGCACTTCTCACTTTCGTATTCCTGCATCAGCGACTTTCCGATCTTTCTCCCCAGGAATGTGAGGGACAATGGTATATCCGGGATGTTCTTGAGCCCTTTCAGGAAAGCCATGAACATTATCAATTCCTGATCCATCCTGCTGCTGCTGATCTTCAGATTTTCCACTATTTCGTTTATCTTTATCCCGACGTCAGGTCTATGCGTCAGCACGATCATGTTGGCTGTGGACTTGGCATCATACAAATGACCATTAGCTTCCAGAAGCGCCACAAGGCTCTTTTTCAGTTTGTCTATTACATCCGCATTCCTGTAATTATGGAATAGTATCAGAGATTCCCTGTCTACCTCAACTCTATCCACAACCCTGGAGGTCTCATAGACCTCCTTTATCAGGGAGAGCATCTCTTTAAGAGGTATTTCCTGGATCGGCTTTTTTGCCATGGTCTCGATGGTTATTTCACCCATCGGCACTTTTCCAGCAAGCAGGTCCTCGAAATAATTCCTGTGAACTGTGACCATGCTATAATTACTTAAAAGATGTTCATAGATCACGGTTTTCCAGAAAGCAGGTTTGTTCTTTATGGCTCTTATTGCTTCATCCATCCCGCCGAAGTAAGTGATCAGGCTGTTCTGCGCATCCTTTTTGCTGGATCTGGATAACTCGATCTTTATGCAGTCACCCACATTATTGAATGACTTGATCTCAAGTGATGCATGTTCAGGCGAGTTCTTTACGATGAACTGGGAAAGGATGCATGCAACGAATTTTACTTTCTGAGGCGTCCCTTTGATTTCTATCAGTGCAGAAGAGGGAGAGGAGTCATTATCGCATTTCAATGATAGTCCAGCATCCCACTCAAGTTCGCCGATCCTGTGCTTTATATATTCTTCAAGTCCTCTCATGGAATTTATCAGCACTGGATCTATCATTTCATCCAGCACGCTGTCTGGAACAAGCCTGCCGTCCATCTCTGCAAGCATCCATTTGAACAGTGAACTGTCAATTGCTGACGAATTCTTCAGCGAACTGTATTTTCCCGCTCTTTCTATTATCTCTCTGACCGCTGCACTGAAATTACCATTGTGCCTTCTAACATACGGCTCGATCTTATCTATGCAGTCTTTGTCAAGTGAGATATGTCTTGTGACTATCATATCTTTTCTCTCAGAGCTCCTCCCTCTCAATGTTTATTTCTGCAGTTCTTCAAACAGGATTTCCTTTTCCTTCTTCAGTTCAGCTTCCCTGCGGGCAAGTGCTTTTATTGCCTCTGTCGGCTTAACCGAAACAATGATCCTGTTCTTCCTTTCCTTCATGTATTCCCTGAATCCAAGCGCCATATAAACTCCAAATGTCGCAGGGATCAGGAACAACCATCCTATCACGAAGGTAAGGAACGTTCCTGTGGGGAGATAATAAGCTGCTCCCATCACAGTTGCACCAACTATGGCTGTCGCGGCATACATTATCCAAGATTTCATAACTGATCACCAATTTTATCTATCAAATGCCAAGTCTAAAAGAATATTTGACATGAATTTAGCAAAAAAGCCAGAATTTGACATAGATTGGCAAAAAAACAAAGATCTTGCCAATCTATGTCATAAAACTCAGTTTATCTGATCCTTATCACTACTTCACAGAAATTATCCCCATGCGTCAGGAGTTTGTTAATGTTAAGCTCTGCTTTATTTCCAAAAGCATAATTCAACGCTCCTTTGAATGCCTCTCGCGAAGTATGGCATACATAGGCATCAAAGGCATCGCCTTCTGAAACTATATGGCATTTCCTGACCGTGTAGAGCAGATCCTTCCCATCCATCTTCCATTCGCTCACTCTTTGAAGCCTGGAATCTATGATCTCCATCACTTTCTGGAATGTCTCAAGGTCCCAGCTCTTGATATTGTTCTCTTTTTCATATTCCTGCATTAAGGATCTCCCTATCCTTCTGCCAAGAGCTGTTAATGAAAAGGGTATATCAGGGATCTCCTTGAGCCCCTGAAGAAAAGCCATGAACATTATCAGCTCATGGTCGACGCTATTGCTGCTCATCTTGATGTTGCCAACGATTTCATTGATCTTTATGCCCACATCCTGCCTGTGCGTCAGCACGATCATATTGCTTGTTGATTTTGCATGATACAGATGACCGCTGGCTTCGAGAAGCATGAGAAGGCTCTTTTTTAGATTTTCAACCGCAGCCCTGTTTCGATAGGGGTGAGAAATGGTGAGCGTATCATTGTCTATGTCCACCCGATCTGCGATCCTGGATGTCTCGTAGACCTCCTTTATCAGAATGAGCATCTCTTTCAACGTGATCTCCTGGATCGGCTTTCTTACAAGATTTTCTATCATTATTTCACCTGCTGTGATCTTATCAGCGAACAGGTCCTCAAGATAGTTCCTGTGGAGCGTCACCATGTTGTAGTTACTGAAAAGATGCCTCCTGATCAGGTCTTTCCAGAAGGCAGGGCGGGTCTTTACGGCTTTTATCGCCTCATCCATTCCTCCAAAAAAATCAACAAGGCTTTTCTGTGCTTCTTTCCTGGTAGATCCTGATAATTTGATTTTTATACAATTATTAATATTGACCACGTACTTTATGCCGAGCGGCGCCTGGTCAAGTGAGTTCTTCACAAGGTACTGGGACAGCATGCATGCAACAAATCTTATTTTTGGAAGAGCTCCGCTCATCTCAATCAGCAGATCTGATGGAAATCTGTCCGCGTCGTATTTCAGGACAAGGTCAATATCGTATTCAAGTTCGCTGAGCCTGCGCCTGATTTGTGCTTCAAGTTTTGACATCGAATTGATCAGTCCTGGATCCATGATTTCATCCAGCACGTTTTCCTGGATAAGTCTCCCTTCCATCTCGGTGATCATCCAGTTGAACAGAGAAGCATCCATAGCCGATGAATTCAGATGAGAACTCCCTTCCCTGTTCAGGATCTCCTTTAATGCGATACAGAAGTTACCATTGTTGCTCTCAAGGTACGGCTTCATCTTCTCTATATGTTCTTCATCAAGCGAGATGTGTTTTGTGACCGTCATGGTTTTCCCCGAGTTTATTGCAACTCCATTCGTCATTCAAGTTTATCAAATGACAATGGTATAAAAGTAATTGATAACACATCAGCCGGCTCCAAGCTGTTTTCATGGAAGCGTTGGGAATGGCTGGGATGTAGTGAGCAAATATATTGAAACACAGGATGTACATCATGCTAAAAACGCTAGCTACAGGCCTCGTACATAAGTCCGGGGTTTGTGACTGGCGTGCCTCGAAACACAAGAGAGAAAGAATAACAAACAGGACACCTGAAGAAAACGCTGGAAAAACGCAATCCACAGCGTGTGTCCGCCATGGGTTTAAATCCCTCCACACGGTTCTTCTCCCGTGTGAAGAGAACGGAAAGTGCGATGCTGCGAAGCATTGTGCGGAGTTTCCAAGTATCGGAAACCACAGCCTTTAGCAAAAGCGAACCAAAAGTGGCCTTGACATGATGCGATGTTCCGTCACGAAACAGAAGCTCAAGCAGAAGCTTTCGAGCTAAAAGACATACCTGGAAGGTCTTATTGCATACACTTCCCACATCTGAACCTGAGAAAATGGGGTTGTTTTCACCTAAATCATCACTGGAAATCGGCATGCACGGTTCGATGAGATGACAATGGCGGAAGCCACCGATATCTGATTCATGTTCATTAAGCACAATAAAAACAAAACATCCACCTGGATTCCTCTTCCAGGTATTGGCTCTACTTTTCAATTGGCCTGCGCTGCAATGAAAAAAAAATCTCATGGGAAACTCTTTAGTACATTGGGTCATAATAATAATTGAGGAAGGAGTATGGCTGAAATAAGTATATTTGCAGCATTTTACTTGTTAACGCAGGCAATCGAAAGAATATTAGAATTTATTAGTGAAAATAAGCCATTTTCTAATAGCAAAATAGCAATTGACAGCGCTGAAAGAAAAATTAAAGATTGGCATAATATTGTCGATAAATTAATAGGAAAAGATCATGGGATTATGGTTAATTCCATCATTTGAGTACTTATGAAAGCGATTGTATACACAAAATACGGACCTCCTGATGTTCTTCAGCTTAAAGAAGTAGAAAAACCTCCTCCAAAGGACAATGAAGTACTCATCAAGATATTTGCAACAACAGTATCATCAGGAGATGCCAGGATGCGAAGTTTGAAGGTTCCTCCCTCTTTCTGGCTCTTCGCACGAATAATGATTGGTATTATAAAACCAAGAAAAACTATACTTGGGGGCGCCCTGGCCGGGGAAATTGAATCAGTAGGCAAAGATGTAAAACTATTCAGAAAAGGTGACCAGGTTTTTGCATCTACCGGGATGAGTCTTGGTGCTCATGCAGAGTACATATGTCTGCCTGAAGAAGGGGTGGTGGCAATAAAACCGGCCAAAATGACCAATGGTACCTTGAAGGTTGGCGACACCCCGTCATGAGGTGGAAGCTTGAACGGAGAAAAATCGCCGGGGTGATTACAGCAGGGATGGTTGCGAATGCTTTCTAGTGCGACTTTGATGAACCCAAAGATAATCAAACCTATTCCGTCTTCCCGTCTAATTAGTGGATGGGTTCAGTGATAATCTCAATAGTGATCTTGTTCAAGAAAAGCATTATGATAATTGATACATTGTTTTTCTCAATTATTATCATTATCTAAAGTAATCAGAACCTTCTTGAACGATCCTACTATTTTTAAAGTTATATTGAACCTTTGAACTCCATTCAGACTGAAAATATGCTTATCTCCCAATCGGGCAAAGTAGGTTTAACGGCAAAAGCCGCAAATGAGGTGAAATTATGAGATTGAGAAATATAATGCTGGCGATTCTGCTAATGCTGGCATTCACTGTAAATACTGTTATGGCTGATGACAATGGCACAGCCTCCCAGACAGACAGCGCATTGAGATCGTCTGATAACGGTGATGTGCTGGAAGATGATATAGCCGAAGATGACAGTCTGATAGGTCCGGATAATGCCTTATACGGATTTAGATTGGGACTCGAGGATCTCAGCCTGGCTTTCATATTCGATCAGGATAAGAAACTTGAAAAACAGTTAGAACATGCGAGCCAGAGAATAGCAGAGGCAAAAGCCAAACTTAATAAGAAGAACCGGAAAGCTGCAGAGATAGCCCTTGGGAAATATGATGAAGAAATGGAAAAAGTAAATAAGACCATTTCCAGGTTCGGAGATAATGACACAGGGCTTCTCAATGCCCAGAAAAAGATCGCGAAGTACCAGTATGTCCTTGAACAGCTTCTCAATGCCACACCCAACAGCACAGGACTTCAGAGAGCCCATAATAACAGCGCTGACCTTGTGAGAAAGTTCGGGGAAAAGACCGAAGTAAGGTTCGAGCGCATGACAACGAAGGCTGGCAAGAAGATCCTGAAAGAGATCAGAGAAAAAAAGGATGAGATTGAGGATCATGAGATAACACAGGTGAAAGCAGAGATCACTGCCAACGGTTCACAGGTGTATATCAAACTCAGGTTCCAGACCAACAGCACAGATAAGAAAAACATAACAGAGGATACCCTGAAGGAACTCCAGAAGATCAAAAACAATCTCGGTGATCTATTAAGGCTTGCACAGGATGGCGACAAAAAACCTGAAATAGAAGTCACTGGAACACCCACGGCAACATTGACCGCGCAGCCAGGATCAAGGGAAGAATCCAAAGAAAGACTTGATATAAAGGCAAGTGTTGAAGGAAAAACAACCGATGTAAAAGTAGAATACAAATTCCGCCTCAATGCAACAGACAGGGACGGCATCATCAAAGGTATCAATGATAAGCTGTCAGAACTGACATCTGATAAAATACTCAATGCTATGGAGATCAAAGTCAGGGAAAGACCTGGAGAACTGGAGAAATCCGTAAAAGAAGAGAAAAACAGCAGAAAGAATGAGAATAACGATAGAAAAGGCGGCTCTGGAGAAAAGGACAGAGATTGATCTCAGGAAAAATCCCAGATAGGTGAATTTTCACCTATCTTTTTTATTTCCATCAGAGTCGAGTTTTTTATAGTATAAGATATAAATATCAGAGAATATGGTTCGAAGGATACTTTATCTTTTCATAATCCTTTTATTATCAGCCTCCGCAGCCGCTGCCCAGAACGATTATAAGATCACCTACACCATAGATGTCAACAATGAAGGCACTGCTTTCTGGAACGTTGAATACAGGACTCAGCTTATAACAAAAGAGGATTTCAATTCATTTGAAAATTATACTTCGGACTTAAATTCAATACACCTTATAGAGTTTAAGAACCTGATGCAGAATTCGGTCCTGGAAGCTGCAAATGCCACATCGAGGAAAATGGTGGCTGGAGGGTTTACAGGCAGCGCAAAAATCCAGTCCGCACCCACAGGGACATTTGGTATTGTTCAGTATTCCTTTACCTGGACAGATTTCGCAGAAATCAGCAATGGGAATATCAGGATAGGCGATGTCTTTGTTGGAGGACTTTACCTCTCAAAGGATAATACACTGATAATCCAGTATCCATCAGGTTTCGCGGTGGAACATGCCTCACCCCGGCCAGACGAGGCAAGGGACGGATTGATCTGGTACGGGCTCCGCTCCTTCAACCCGGGCGAACCAGAGGTCAGTTTGTTGAAAACTTCAACAGAATGGATGCCCTACTTGATCGCCATATTGATCATCTCTATACTGTCAGGAAGCTTCATTTACCTGCGTCTTAGAAAATCCCCACCCGGCGTTATCACAGAAAATGAGATGATGAACCTGGAAGACAGGATCGTGAAGCTCTTAAAAGACAGCGGCGGATCCATGTATCAGTCTGAGATAGGGAAAAAGCTCGATCTTCCCAAGTCAACTGTGAGTTCAGCCCTGAACGGACTGCGCAATAAAAACATAATTCAAAAAATAAGAAAAGGGCGGGAGAATCTGATAAGGCTTGTATGAGCTAAGAGAGCAGCTTCAGGATGGCTCCAAGTTCATCCACACGCAGCTGCCCTGGCGCAGTTTTTTCGCCCACATATCCATAGGTCATGACAGAACCATAGATCGGCGCCATGACACGCGCATGTTTACCTATTTCACCCATTGCGATGGTACAGACCGCTTTTCTGGATTGCAGGGTGGCCCTGAGTAAACGAAGCACGTCTTCGAGCGAATGAGGCATTACAGCGAGTTTGGCTATATCACACCCTGCTTCGAAGGATTCCCTGATTATTTCCTCCATCACATCAGGCTCAGGCGTCTTCTGGAAATCATGAGTTGAGATTATGACCGTTTTCTCCATGCTCTTTGCTTTTTCAACCACAGCATCCCTTTTCTGAGCACACAGCTCGATGTCCACTGCATCAGCCCCGGGCAGTAAAGAGATCAGCCTCGCGATGCGTTCATCTTCGCCCATGGTGCAGGAGCCCCCTTCCTCTCTCATTCGATTCGTGATTATCACGGGCATGTCTGTTCTCTTTAATTCCATGAGCGATTCCTCTGGATCAGATTCCAGCAGGTCTATGCGCAGTTCCAGAAGATCAGCGCCAAGCTCCTTTGCTCTCATTGCAGAATCAGCAGTTTTTCCTATTGAAGCCACAACCGATCTGTTCAGGACAAGACCGCCTATTCGAACCATGATAAATAGATTGTTGCTTCTCTGTCATAAGTGTTATGAAGTCCGATCCTGCTCAAAGCATTCGATATGTTTATTATATCAAAATGCCGTATCCATACAAATTATGACAATATCCGACACGCTTAAAAGATCTGCTTACGCGGTCGTATTCGGTTTCATGGGATTGATTATGGGCATATGGTTAGCTGACCTTCTCTACAGTTTGGTCTTAAAGAACCTGGAACGGGTGACCACAATATATATCTCTTTGATTCTTATATTATTAGTTATAGGAACAGCCTCATTATTTGGTTTTTTCAAAGCAAAAAATTTATTAGAATAATTCTGTCTCTGAGATTTTATGCGAACAATCATCGTTGGCGCAGGGGAAGTAGGGTATCATGTGGCAAAAACGCTGTGCAAAAACAATGATGTTACAATAATCGAAAAAAACGAAGAAGCCTGCGACAGGGCAAAGCAGCTCGATGTTCAGGTACTGCATGGGAATGGGGCAGATGTCAAACTCCTGAAGAAGGCAAACATAGATAAAGCCGAACTTGTGGTTGCTGTCACAGGCGTGGACGAGGTAAACATAGTAACGTGCATGGCTTCCAAGCTCCTGAACAATAAAGTGAAAACCATTGCTCGTGTGAGCAATCCTGATTACATTGACAGACCGGTATCTGTGAGAGAAACCGTGGGGATGAATGCCATGATCTGTCCAGAACTCTCGCTTGCTTCTGAAATAAATCAGATCCTTTCCATACCAGAGGCGATAAATGTAGAGAATTTCGTAGGTGGAAAAATAAAAATGATGGAGTTCAAAGTGGGTGAGCACAATCCACTCGCAGGGAAAAAGCTTTCAGAGTCAGATCTTCCTGAATGCTGCCTGATGTCAGCCATCTTTCGAGGGTCAGAACTGACAATCCCTCACGGCGATGATGTGATCCAGAAAAATGACAGGGTGGTGCTTGTTGGAAAACCAGAGGCGATCGAGGCCACGAGAAAGCTGTTCGAAGAAGGAAAGAAGAACTCGAATAGAATAGCAGTGGTCGGGGGAGGGAAGGTTGGTTATTATCTCATCAAGCTTCTTGGCAAGAAGAGTTTCAAGCTAACGCTTCTTGAAATAAACAAAAAAAAGAGCGAAGAGCTTGCCCAGTCTCTCCCTAATGTTCTTGTTATCAATGGCGATGGAACAGATCTATCCATAATGAAAGAGGAGAACATAGGCTCCATGGACGCTGTGATAGCGGTAACGAACAGCGATGAGAAAAACCTGTTATGCGCACTTCTTGCAAAGAGGCTGGGTGCTAAAAAGGTGATTGCAAGAGCAGACCGCCCTGATTATGCTGAGCTGTTTGAGATCGTGGGCGTTGACGTTGCAATAAGTCCTATCCAGGCAACAGTTAACGAGGTTTTGAAATTCACGATGGGAATAGGCGTCGAATCCCTGGTCACGATCGAAGGCGAAAAGGGCAGGATCATTGAAATTACAGCGAAGCATAAATCAAAGATCATCAATAAGAAACTGAAAGATGTAAAGTTCCCGCGCGGTGCCATAGTAAGCGCTGTGGTCAGGGGCGAGGAAGTCATAATACCGGATGGCAACACCATGATCCTGCCAGAGGACAAAGTTGTGATCTTCACTCTGCCTGCAGCACTCTCTGCTGTGGAAGAGCTTTTCAGTTAGCTGGTTTCTTATCCTGTATCCCGCAGTTCACACGGTTCAGACCGAAGTTCATTGTTCTCTTCTATCAACTTCTCCACCTTCATGCGGGCATTTTTCAGATTTGCATCGCACTCTCTGACCAGTTTTATCCCTTTCTCAAAAAGGTCAATACTCTCATCAAGGGAAAGCTGCCCGTTCTCAAGTTTTTCCACTATGCTCTCAAGTTCCTGAAGTTTCTCTTCAAAACTCATTTCCATATGCATGCCTCCTTATCTTTTACATCGCACCTGATTTTTCCATCGTTCACAATGATCTGGACTTCATCCATTTTTTCAACGTCGTTTACACTTCTCACCAGAGTTTTACCAGGTAGCTTCAATGCTATGCTGTACCCGCGGGAAAGCGTCGCGAGAGGGCTTACAGCATCAAGCTTTCCAGCATGTGCGCTGAACATCGCTCTTTTGATCTCGATCATCCTCTGGATGCCCTGTGTCTGGCGCTGCACTATTTCATCAAGATACTGCATGTAATTAACCAGACGTTCCCGGAATAAATGCAGATCAACCCTTTTTTTCAATTCCCGAACATACGAGGTTCTGTCGGTGATATAGCGCCTCTGGTGCTGGATCAATCTATTACTGTACATGCTGATCCTGCCGAGCAGCTCATTCTTTTCAGGCACCGCGATCTCAGCTGCCGCAGAAGGTGTGGGAGCGCGTTTATCTGCCACAAAATCAGCGATCGTGTAATCTGTCTCATGACCGATAGCAGATATTACAGGTATTCTGGAATTATAAACAGCCTGCGCCACTATTTCCTCGTTGAAAGCCCAGAGATCCTCTATAGAACCTCCTCCTCTTCCAAGTATCATCAGGTCAGCATCTGTTCTGTTCAGCAGCTCTATGGAATGAACGATGCTCTGTGCAGCATATTCGCCCTGCACTATTGTGGGAACAAAAAGAACGCTCACCGGGTACCTGCGGTTCAAAACAGTGAGTATGTCGTGGAGCACGGCTCCGGTTTCCGAGGTCGCCACTCCGATTTTCTCAGGGAATGCAGGAAGAGGTCTTTTGTGCAGAGGAGAGAAGAGCCCCTCTTTTTCAAGTCTGTTCTTTAACTGCTCGTATGCCTTGTAGAGTTCCCCGATCCCATCTGGACGGATCATCCTTACCTTTAGCTGATACTGACCTTTCTGCTCATACACATCCAGATCCCCGAGAATGAGCACTTTCATACCATGCTCGAGCTCGAACCTGAGGTTCTGACCATACCATTTGAACATCACGCACTGCACAGAACTGCTCTTATCTTTCAGGGTGAAATATCTGTGACCTGAACTGTGGTTCTTGAAATTCGATACCTCGCCTCTGATCCAGACATCATTGAAATTCCCGGATATGAGCACCGCTTTTATTGCCTGAGTGAACTCATGCACGGTATAGATTCCTTTCTCTTCAAAAAACATAACACTTTACTTCGATCTCTCTAATTATCTGCTTTGCCATAGCGATGTGAAAGTATTAAGATAGGTATGTATCAAGCGACAGAATCCCCTCAAGTTCTTCTTTGGTGATCGCAGTCTCGATAAGCACGCTTTCCCTGACATGGATGGGTGCATTGCAGCGAAGAGCAATCGCTATGCAATCACTCGGTCTTGCATCGAGTTCGAAATGTCTTCCATCCATAGAAACGCACATCCTTGCATAATAAACCCCGTCGTGCAGTTCATCTATCAGGATATCGTCTATCAGTGAACTCGTGCGTTCAAGCAGTGAGATGAAGAGGTCATGGGTCATTGGTCTGGGCGGGATCTCATGATTGAGAGCCGCGTTGATGGATATCGCTTCTGATAATCCAATATAGATCGGCATTATGCGCTTTGTATCGTCTTCAAGGAGCACAAGAGGTACAGGTCCCCCTGTTTTTTCAATCAGATACACGCCCTTTATAGCTACAGGTAAGATTGTCCCGTTCATCAATGTATTATTAATAAGAAGGGTAATAAGTTTTCCTGTTGCTTTATCTTAATGGGTTCAAAGGGTGAGCTAAGACCCCTTCCGAGAGGGAGGGGCGAACCCTTTGCAATTACTTTCATTATGCACTGATCAAGTATATATAACTTGAAACCAATAATATGAATAAGTCGTTCACCTTCAGGCTCAAACGGTCTTGAAATACAACTTAGTTCTCTGCTTGGAATCATGTAAAGCCGAACCGAGATGGGAACCGAAACGCAGTACCTACGGACTGTGGGGAATTCGCACCTGCGGAGATTCCAAAAGGTAATCGTCGAAGCAGGAAGCCCCCTGCGATAGCGGGGGGAGGATGTCACGAATTGTCCGGAAATCATTTCGTACAGGAAATACTCTCCAATGATTTGCAGTATGTACAAAAGTATATTGAATGTAATTTAGTTTCCTTTTCAGGAAGAAAATCTTCTTCAAACGGAAAGGCATAAATAGCCTCAAAAATTGATTATTAATTATGACAGAAACTAAAGCGGCATTTGGCGGGAGTATTTCTCAGTTTTATCAAACCATCACAATACCAAAGGATATGAAATATCACCTTGTATGTTCAGGATGCAATGACGTCTATTTCGACGATCGCATGAAGTGCGTAAGGGACAGCGCTCTGTTGAGGACATTTTACAGTAAGAGACAGATCGAGCTAAAAAACGTCTCTGGAATGGGAAGGTTCCATGACTGGCTTCCTGTGAATAAGATAATCACATCAGATGCAGGCCCCGTCACATATAAAAGCACAGAACTTGCGGCTGAACTCGGTCTGAATAATCTACACATTTGTTTCAATGGCTACTGGCCTGAAAAAGGGGCATTTATTAAAACGTGCAGCTTCAAGGAACTCGAAGCTTTTCCAACAGTCGAGAGAACAAGAGGTTCGGGACGCTCCCTTGTTCTGGCTTCAGCAGGCAACACAGCCAGGGCATTTGCACATGCGTCTGCGCTAACCGGTATCGACGTATATATCGTGGTGCCTGCAAGCGCGAAACCAAGGATGTGGCTGCCCGAGGAACCCACGGATTCCATCCATCTCATTCAGATGGGAAAGAACTGCGATTACACAGATTCGATCCATCTTGCTGAGCGGCTTTCCTCGCTCCCGGGCATGCAGCCGGAGGGCGGCGCAAGGAACGTGGCGCGCAGGGATGGGATGGGAACTGTGATGCTTGATGCAGCTTTTAGCATGAACAGGATGCCTGACCACTATTTCCAGGCAATAGGGAGCGGAACAGGAGGAATTGCGGCATGGGAAGCATCGCTTCGACTTCTTGAGGACGGGAGGTTCGGGATGAGACTACCTGAACTGCATCTTTCACAGAATCTGCCATTCGCGCCCATGTACAATGCCTGGAAGGCTGGCAGGCGCGAGATCATCAAGGATCTTGATATGCCGAATCCGAAGAAGCTCATACATGAAATGTACGCAGATATCCTTTCCAACAGGGAACCGCCATACTTCATAGGCGGCGGGGTATATGATGCACTGTGCTCAACCAATGGTACAATGTACGGCATTTCAAACAGTGATGCAAGAACAGCGCAGCAGTTATTCGAAAGCTATGAAGGGATTGACATCTTCCCGCCCGCTGCTGTGGCAGTAGCATCCCTGATAGAGGCTGTGAACAATCAAAAAGTGGAAGCAGAGGATTATATTTTGTTAAATATCACAGGCGGTGGAGTAAAGAGGCTTGAGATGGATTATCGCATGTACAGAATCGAACCGGCCGTACATGCAGAAAATGCCAGTGTGCCTCTTGAAGAGATAATTGGCGAAAAGGTAATGGCCTGATGGAAAGTCCTGAACAGAAGGTTGTCAGGATACTTAAGGAAAACAATATTGATTTCGCTGCAACACTGCCGTGCGATAGAATAAAAGCGCTGCTTCCTCTGATCAGCAGGAGTATTTTTTCTATTCCTCTCACAAGAGAAGAAAACGGTATCGGGATATGCGCCGGTATTTATCTTGGAGGAAAAAGACCTGTTATGGTGATACAGAGCACGGGTCTTGGCAACATGATAAATGCTCTCGGATCGCTGAATCTCACCTACGGGATCCCGCTTCCGGTACTTGCAAGCTGGCGCGGAGTTTATAAGGAATCGATAGAGGCACAGCGGCATCTTGGAAAGAGACTGCCAGCGATCCTGGACGCCGCTGGAATAGCATTTACCATGATCAACAGCAGCGATGAGCTGGATAAGATAGATACCGCTATCAAAGATTCTTTTGAGAACTCCAGACCTCATGTTGCACTTGTATCTCCTGCCGTATGGGAGAGCTCTTCCAGCGATGTTCCTGAGCCGCTTGAGATAGCTCCCCGGACTTCTGAGATGTGCTCAAAAGCAGAGATAGGGAAACCTGTGATGACGAGATACGATGCGATCAAGACCCTTGCTGCGCTGGTGAATGAAGATATCATAGTTGCAAACCTGGGAGTACCTGCAAAAGAACTGTATGAGATAAGGGACAGGGAGCTCAATTTCTATATGCTGGGCTCGATGGGGCTTGCCTCATCCATCGGGCTCGGGCTGGCTCTTGCGCAGGAAAGGCATGTGTATGTGATAGACGGGGATGGAAGTCTGCTCATGAACCCGAATGCCCTGACAGCTATTGGGGATCATGACAATGTGAACCTGAGCATTATCGCGATCGATAACGCTGCTTATGGCTCTACAGGCAACCAGGAGACATGCACCCGCACCAGGATCGATCTTGAACTTCTTGCAAAGGCAAGCGGGATAGAAGATACTGCAAAAGCTCATACGCAGGAGGAGTTAAAAGAGGCATTGCTTGGGAGAGTGAAATTCATTCATGTGATCGCAAGACCTGTGTATGCGAAATGCAGGGAGATTCCCATGCCAGCAGGTGAGATCAAGCAGAGATTCATGAAAGCCCTGAACCCGTTGGCTTCATAGCACCTCTTCGTCTTCACGCCTCCATGCAGGATCCACGATGCAGAGGAATACCAGATCCGAGCTTCCAGTGTTCTGGATGTACTGCTTTGAGCGCGGGGGGATGTAGATCGCCTGACCCTGGCTTACCTTTTCGGATTCACCGTCTATGTGCATTATGCCTTCCCCATCCAGTATATAATAGACCTCAGAGGTCTTAAGCCTGTGGGGCTTTGAGGTATGGAATGGTTTTACGATCGCATGAGCAAAGCTGTACCTGATTTTGAGGTCTGCTTTTGCCGGGTGCAAAAGTTCACGCAGCAGAGAATCGTCCCCTGCTGTGAATTCCTCGCATTCTCTCAGATCTTTTATGAACATGAACCTGTTTTATTGGCTCAATTCTTATTATAATCTTCCTCGATATCATGCTTAATAATGATATCTGATACTGATCTCACACTCCTTAAGGAAAAATCTAAAGAACTTGGAGCTAACGAAGCCATATTGATCCCTGCAACCAGTATTGTGGTTGAGAACAGAACCATTCTAAAATGTATCTTTGGATGCAACGGATGGGGCAGCCGTGTTTGTCCGCCTTTCATACCCACTGTCGAAGAGTTTAGAAAAATGCTGTTCGAGTACAGGTGGGCACTGCTTGTGGACTGGAAATCTGAGAATATACTCTCCAGAGAAATAAGTGAAAATTTTGTTAAATACGGTGTATCTCCATCAAAAAACATTGAAACAAATGAAGAATATCAGCGTGCTTTGAAAACAGTAATAAAAGAGCGAAAAGAAAAAATACAGCCCGGGAGTCTGGAACTTGAAAAGCTGGCCTGGACCCTTGGGTACAATACCTCCCTGGCCACTTTTCCGGGGATGTGCACGTGGTGTGCCAACAGCGAATTTTCAGATGTCAATTGCGCCAGGTCTAAAACTGAATGTCACCATCCCACTATTCGCAGGCCATGCCTGATGGGGCTTGGCATACGACTCGATAAAACACTTGAAAAACTGAAAATCCCACTTCCAGACTTCCCGATAGAAAATGGCATACCTAAACAGTATACATTGATATTAATAGACTGATTCATTTCTATGACCCGGGAGCATAAATGCTCTGACCCTGCCCGAAATACGAGTCGTATACGTGCTGATACACCATATCGCACTTATGCTGATACAATTCAGCTATATAGCTCCGAGGCAGGCGGTCCAGAATCTCTTCGATAGATAGCCTTACAGCTGCCCTCGATTGCTGCCGCTTTCTCCAATCGAGAACAAGTTTTTCTCTTTTCAGTGTTGCCAGGAGATCCCGCGCTACCTTTTTAACCTCCTGTTGCTCGCTCAGGGTCATTTCAGGTTTTATCAATAGATCAAAGATTGCCAGTTCTTCCTCGGTAAGATTCTCCGAAATTCCTCTTTTTTCTTCTTCATTGAGACCCTGTGCAAATTCCACAAGATTGGCGAAGAATGTTTCCACATTACAGGAGCCTGAATTATAATCATCTATCAGTCTCTGGAATTTCTCCAGGTAATTAACCCTGCTTTTGTTCAGGCGAACCATCTGCACCAGTTTGCGATTGATGGCGCCTCTGAGTTTTTCAACTTCAATTCTCTTACGGCTTTTCTCAAATTGTGCCTTTAATGCCTCAAAATCGATCTGGCTCAAATCCACAAGGCGATATTCATCAGAGCTTTCCCGGATAACATATCCTTCAGTGGCGATGGACGCATCCAGCAGATTTTCGACTGATTCCATGACTTCTGAAATGTCGGTTTCCGGCGCCAGAGAACGTATCGTTTCTGCGATGTTAGCGATAAGTACTTGTGCCGGGCCGAACTCGTTTGCTGCCGGATCTGGCAGGATAGCCCTGTATATTCTGACCACATTAGATGCCATCGAAAGGTACTTTGCTTTTGATTCATCACTGGTCAGGATTGCATCAATCGCATCATCAATCAATCTGACGCGCTTAAAACCACAGGCTGCCTGTATTTTTGAGATGTCAATGCCCCGTTCTGTGCAAAACGCTGTGGTTTCTAAAATAACATTTTTTAGCTGTTCAACGAGAACACTCTTGTCGTTTACCGGCTTTTCACCTTCTTTTATTCCCCCTCCAGAGCCGTAGATCGCCAGTGCCTTCTGCAGGTTCCTGAACACTCCAACATAATCCACCACGAGACCGTTCAATTTTTCC
>JAPZAV010000143.1 GCA_027460465.1 Candidatus Methanoperedens sp.
CCGCGGACAGTCCACATTTCGAATGCAAACTTTTGAAGTTTACCACCTCATTATTATAATTTAAACCATTTCATCAATAATATATTAAATTCAGTTAATTACATTATATCATATATACTTATCGATTAAATCTCACAATGCTTTTTATATTGGTGTCTCTAATAATTCACCATGATTCCCGCAAAATCTCAATGACTTTCATTCTGGTGATAGGATAATGCTTTCTCTGTTGATTTCAATAATAATTTTCCAGGTTCTATGGATCAACTGACACTTCAAGTTAAGAAAATATTGAGTAAATGGAACGAAAACATCCATATATTTTCGAACAGAAAGATATACAGGCTCGGTATATGGTTGATCATCTCTATCCTGCTTACAGGTTTATTGTTTCAATATAATACCTACTCATTTGATAAATTTTCGATAGCGTATATTGAAAAAACAGGAGCATACCCTTATATTGTCCTTGCATTCTGTATCTTAATGCTATATTTGAAAAGGGACATAATCATTGCTGAAGCACAGAAAGAGACAGGACTGCTTTATACAGTAATCGGATTCTCTCTTGCGGGTCTCCCCGGCCTTCTTACATTTAATGAGCTGCCTTTTCTGATATTCGATCTTCTTCTTATCTGGCTGGGTATCTTTATAGCTGTATATGGAAAAGCAGCAATAATACCTTCAGTTCTATTAGGGATATACGGTTTTGCCATCATATTTCCACCTTTTGTACTAGAGCTAGGAAATTTCTTTCCTCTAACTACTGCCACAACGCTTGTTTTTCTACTTCATCCATTTCTACCAATTAGCAATCAAGGAACTACTATACATTTCATAGATCTTTCTGGGTTGAGGCAGACATATTTAATTGATGCTGGTTGCTCAGGCAGTGCATCCATAGCCGTATTTTTATCTTTATTCTTCCTGATGACTCTCGACATACCTTTGCCCTGGAAAAAAGCCGTATATCTACTGACATTTGGTCTTGCTGGAACCATCCTGCAGAATATTTTAAGACTGATCGTATTGGTTTTGGCTGGTTACTGGTATGGCAGCCAGGCATTATGGTCAGCACATGCCTATGCTGGATACATACTTTTTCCTGTATGGTACGCTTTCTTCGCTTATGTTTATCTCAAACAGGCAAGCAAATCATAATATATCTGCCATGGCAATGCTCAACTCTTGACCTCAGCTGGACAAACCCTATATGATTTCAGCAATCAATATTTTAAGAAATCTCCCTTTATTTCCATCACTTTTACTATTCTCTCTGCTGCCTTTCCATCACCGAACGGGTTTTTCCATCCATTATCCCTCGTGAGCATTTTCTTTGCACATTCCACAATCTTCGCAGGATCAGTGCCAGCAAGCATATTGGAACCAACCTCCAGCGTTTCAGGTCTCTCTGTATTTTCTCTCAGGGTAACGCAGGGCACACCGAGAATGCAGGTCTCTTCCTGAACCCCGCCTGAATCCGTCAGGACAAGCCTGGCATTTCTCTCAAGATTCAAAAAGTCAAGGAAATCCACAGGTTCGATCAGTTTAATATGCTCGCTTATCATTATTCCGAATTCCTTTATCCTTTTTCTCGAACGTGGATGGATTGGAAAGACAGCTGGTATGTCGAATTCCCGGCCAAGTTCTTCTATACCTTTTATCATCCCTTCGAACCTCACTGGATCGTCCACATTCTCCTGCCTGTGCGCCGTGACAAGAAAGTAGCCTTTTGACTCGAGATTAAGATCGCTTAGCGTGCTCTTCTCATCTGCCAGCTTTAAACTCTGATAGATAGCATCCACGATTGTATTTCCGGTAACGAATATCCTTTTCTCTTGAATGCCTTCATTCAGCAATATGTTCTTCGATTTCTCTGTTGGTGCGAAAAGATAATCCGAGCAGTGGTCAGCAAGAACCCTGTTGATTTCCTCAGGCATCCTCTTATCATGGCTTCTCAAGCCTGCTTCCACATGTGCAACCCTGATATTCAGCTTTGCAGCAGCTAATGAACCGGCAAGCACTGAATTTGTATCGCCCTGCACCATCACAGAATCAGGCCTTTCTTTCATAAGCACCTTCTCAATCCCCACCATTATTTTCCCTGTTTGTTCCGAGTGAGATCCAGAGCCTGCTTCAAGATTGTATTTTGCTTCTGGGAGTTTCAAATGCTCGAAAAAGACCCTGTCCATTAAATAGGAATAATGCTGACCTGTATGGATTATAAAATAATCCAGACACTTTTTCTCGTATTCTCTTACTACTGGCGACAATTTGATTATTTCGGGGCGCGTACCTAAAATTATAGAAAGGCTAATTTTTCAACATCTCCAGAAAATAAATCATTCTTCGAATTTCAAAGCCGCTATTTGATTTTCATTTTTCATTTTAGTTTCTAAGATCAGTCTTGATATTGAGTGCAGTATGATCCCAGTAAAAGTCATAAAAGTCCCAACCAGGGTCAGTATAATCATCAAGAGCGTAGGCCCGAACATCAATCCGCTTCCCATATAAAAGGCCCGCAAAAAACCCAGACCCATCCCTATCCCTGTAGCTGTAAGCAAAATACCTGGTAGAGTGAAATAATACAGCGGTCTGTTTAGCTCCATATCATGCAAAATTTGAACCAGAACTTTCAACCCATGTCTAACAGGATTCTCTGTTGAGCAATCTACATCATACCTCACTTTGATATCAACTTCTTTCACTCTGAGACAGGCATTCGCTGCATCCATTAACATCTCGCTCTCTATAGCCATTCCATTCGACCTGAACCCGAACACAGACAGTGTATGTCTGGCAAATGCCCTGAAGCCACTCTGGGAGTCTGAAATATGAAGTCCTGTATTGAGATTCGTAGCCACATCAAGAACACTCTGACCTATTCTGCGATAAATGGGTGTACTCTTTCCATTACCATTGATGTACCTGCTGCCATTTACCATGTCTGCTTCCCCTTTCAGGATTGGAGCCAATAGCTTCGGAATATCGTCAGGGTCATGCTGACCATCAGAATCCATAGTTACTATGACTTCTGCTCCATTTTGTTTCACGTATTCAAAACCGGTCTTAAGTGCTGCGCTTTTTCCTAAGTTTCTGGAATGTCGGATAACATCTGCTCCCGCAAGCTGTGCCACCTCTGTAGTTCGATCTGTGCTCCCATCGTCCACAACAATGACATGCTCGGCGTGTTTTTTTGTTTGCAGGACTATACTGCCTATGGAAACCTCTTCATTAAATGCTGGAAGGATCGCTGTAACGCCAGTCATGAATTCATCTCTTCAGGTCTTGATTAAATATTTTAGAATCAATAAATAAAACTACAATTCCACATATTACCCTCTTTCTTTTTCATGGAGATCAAAGAAGCTGCGATAATCATTTAAGATATCACCACTATCTTGAATTTAGCAACGCACTTAAGGTATATAAGCTTTTTTATAATGAATCTTTTATGATAATTATCATGATGATAATGATCAAAATCGTTAGGTAATTTAATTATTAGAAAAAATACATATTAAAAAGGATCTTCAAAACAACAAATGGTGCTTTAAAATACCTGGATATCCGAAGGGATTATTGGATAAATAACATTTCAAAAAATATTTAACACCAAAAGATTTGACACCCACGATAAACAACAATATTTATATTATAAGAATAATAGCAACATCAGTATGTTTTATTACCGCCTAAAGAAACTCGAGTTCGGTTATGCAGGTTCTATTTTTTTCATTTTCCTCATTTTTATAGCAATAATAATATCAGAGTACATTTTCGCATTCAAGAACGTGGGCTATGGGATAGTGCTTTCTCTTTTTATTACACTTGCAATATACATTATTGTATCTGTGATCAGGATGGAAAAGGATTTCATAAAATCTGCCGAATCACTCGCATTAATCCCGCTTTACGTTCTTTTTACATCATCCCTTCCATGGTTTTTCATCAACCAGGAATACCTCCTGCCTTCAGTTTACTCCATAATTCTTGCTCTCTGTTTCTGGCACATATACGAACATAGAATGGACCTGCAAGATCTGGGATTTCGCAAGAACAGTCTGCTAAAATATGCACTCATAGGAGGGTTGATTGCTATTCCAACTGGATTTATCGAATATCTTATCCTGAAACCATTACCTGCGTTCCCGTCTTTTGAGATCGGTATTCTGCTACGCGATGCATTATATATGCTATTATTTGTTGGATTGGCAGAGGAACTTCTTTTTAGAGGGATCTTATTAAATGACCTGAAAATGGTATTTGGATGGAAAATGGCGATCCTGGCACAGGGCGCCATTTTCGGGATAATGCACATGACATGGCGCTCATCATACGAAATTGCATTCACCTTTTTCGCAGGAGTAATGCTGGGATACTTTTATTACAGGACAAAAAGCCTTATTGGACCCATAGTCATGCATGGCATCAATAACATATTACTTATTTCGGTGCTGCCCTATTTCTATCCAGTGTGGTTTACATGAAAGCAGGATTGAGAGTGGATATTGACTGCATTGCAGATATTATCGCAGTTCCTTTACTCATTAATATATTAGGAAAGTACGATTCAAGAGCGACATTTTTCATCACAACTGGAGAAGATGGCACTTTGCGCAATGCTTTTCACTATGCTGGAAAAAAGATCTTTTCATTGCCATTCAAAAGATACTGCAAAGGATTTTTTCATAGCCTTTTTAACAGGCACGTTGAATCGCATCATAATCTTAAGATGCTACTCGAAACCGATCATGAAATAGGTCTACATGGCTACAGGCATTATGAATGGATGAGTTCTCTCCATGCTAAAAGCAAGGAAGAGATCACAGATATGATCTCTGAAGGCTGCGAGCTGTTCGAGCATGAATTCGGTTTCAAGCCAAAATCTTTCTCCTCACCAGGTTTCAGGACAACCAAGAACTATCTTCTCGCTCTGGACGAGTTCGGGTTCGATTATTCTAGTGACTTCTTTGGCAACAAATTATTCTATCCAGAAATAGATGGCAAAAGTTTCAAAACGATGCAGGTGCCTGTGAGCATGCTCTCGCCAGGAGAACTTGGAGTGGACGATAGTAAAATACTCATGCAGGGAAAAGAACTTCATAAGAACGGATATTTCGTTTTCTACATTCATCCATCCTACGAACCGATCTATAAAAGAAATCTATTTGAAGAGATCTTAAGATGCACGGGAGGTTCACGGACGCTCTCTGAGATATATGAAAATCCTCCAGATATATGAACTCGATCCGGTGAAACGAATAGGGGGAGTGGAAGTTGCAATACTGAACCTTACAAGAAACTTAGCAGCACTGGGTCATGAAGTGACAATAGCATGCGGAGCAGATACTGAGTGTGGAGAATATACACGCGATAGTGTGCATTTTATTTACCTGGATTTCTGCGGTATTGTTAAAAAAATCCGTTCGCATGGCGGACTGTCGCTTGCCAGGCAGATTGCATATTTACCCACTATACTATCAAAACAGCTAAATGGATACGACATATATCACGGGCACCTGTACGCTTCAGGGATTGCAGCAAATATCCTTGCAAGAAGATATGGCGGAGTTGCAGTGAATACCATACATGGTTCGTATTATCCTGAATGGTATAAGCTCGTAAACCCGGCGGCTGCTGCATTCTACAGGATTGCGGAAAGAATCCTTGCACCTGCCCTGGCAAATATGTCAGATATGCAGATCCATACAGGCAGTTATTTTGCACAACAAGTACTCACATGGGGAGCCGAAACAAAAAAAATCCGGGTAATACATAATGGAGTGGATAGCAAAAGGTTCAATCCAAAGGCTAAAAAAGCTATATCCGACTGCCAATTTCCAGTCATTGTTACAGCGAGGCGGCTTGTCAGGAAAAATGGTGTGGACAGGCTGTTGCAGGCCATGCCGCAGATACTGAAGAATCATGAGTGTAAGCTTATCGTCATAGGCGATGGACCAGAGCGCAACAATCTGAGGCGACTCTCTGAAAAACTCAGCCTGGGACAGAGCGTTGAATTCCTGGGCGCAGTGCCTCATGATGACATAGCAAAATACATTGCACTGGCAGACATCGCAGTAGTACCCAGTATAGTGGAGGCATCAAGCATTTTCATGCTTGAAGCAATGGCGATGTGCAAGCCCGTTGTCGCCACAGAAGCATGGGGACTTGCTGAAATCATAGATGGAAGTAATGGTGTAATCACAGATGCCGATCACCTGGGAGAAGAGATTTCTGGACTGCTTAACGATGAGCATAGATTGAGGGAACTTGGAATGAATGCACGAAAGTACGTCATTGAGAAGCATAGCTGGGAAAAGATCGCCAAGCGTGTGGAATCCGAGTACCTCAGGTTAAAAGAAAGATATTAATAATATATTTCATATTCCTGCCCTCAGCAACTCAGCAGGGTTCGTCCTGCAAATGTGAACTGCAGCAATTATACTGGTGAGAAAGCCTATTATGATTGCAATGGAAAATCCAATATAAATATAATCTGGTTGCAGAGCCACAAGTCCATCAAACCCCAAATAGGCGAATATTAAACCGTTCAGTAAACCTGTGATAGGAATGCTGAGAAATATCCCTGCAGCGCCTCCCACCACGCTTATCAGAAGCCCCTCTGTTCCTATGCTTTTGAATATTGACCAGCGGCTTAAACCTATAACACGTAAGATTGCAATCTCCTTTTTTTTCTCGTTAAGGCTGAGCAGCATGGTGTTCATGGCAAGCAAAGTTCCCATTATGACAGCAAGAACAACAATAGAGGCTGCGCTGGCCAAAGGAAGGCTGTTTTGCTTCAAAGCTTTTTTCAGATATTCCTGGTTTGTGCTGACTGTATACTGGGGATACTTTTGGTTTAACTCGGTCTGGACCTCAGATGCCATGTCAGGATTTTTAAGTCTGAGGACTATCATTGTAACGCTATCATAATATTTGTTCCCTGTCATGTCCTGAAGTTCAGACAGGTAAAGGATAACCATTGGATTTGAGCTGAACCTGGAAAGTGAATTTGTCAGTCCAATGACTGTGAATTCCTGTTCCTTTGCCTCGCTCAGAGTCTTGCCCATATGAATGGTATCTCCGACCTTGATACCCAGAAGGATTGCAGTTCTATTGTCGATCAGGACTTCTTTCTTCCATCTGCCGTCGTATTTGCCTTTATTGAAATGTTCATCGCTGGTCAGACCTTCACCCTGAATGATGCTTACCATAGTTCCTCCCGACCCTTCAATACCGAGTCCAAAAACTGCCCTTGGCTCTGAGTTTTCCTTGAATGCATAGATCATTTCTGTGAGCATGGGCGTGATCATATTGATCTCCTTATTTTTCCTGAGATCCTCTGCAAATCTATGCGCTTCCGTTATTTTGGATTCCTCGGTTCCTGTGTACTGGGACATGATGTCTGAAGGGCTACCTGTCACCCACAGATGGATCGAACTTTGCTCCAGCAGCCTCCCTCCTGTAGTAAAAAGTCCGTTGCCTGTGGAGGCTAGAAGGATAATAGAAAGGACTGCCAAGGCTATTCCAAGAATCGTGAGTACAGTCCTGAATTTATTTTTCACAAGGTTTTTTATTGCAAGCATATTCGAATGAAATCATGTGCTTTGGTTTATCTTGAACCCCTATGCTGTGGAGTTCACCCATAGATGGGTCTCGCGGTAAGGGTCATCCAGACCTTCACGATACAGAAAGAACTCAAGTTTCAGGTTGCTTCCAGTGGTGTTCATGGCAAAACTGACTGGTTTTTCCCATGTCTGATTATTAGATAGCAGCATTTTTCGTTCTAGAATTGTTTCATTCTTTACCTGAATCTGCAGTGTATAATTTATTTCTGAATATTCATGGTTGACGATTCCAATTATTAGATTTATTGGTATACTCTGTCTCACATCTCTTGGGTAATCTGATGCCTTCCCATCGGGACCAAGAATGTAGAACTCGGTGAACTTTTCTCCATGTATAGGGATTATTATTACATATACTAACGCGACTAAAGAGACAACAATGGAAAGCACGAGTATGATTGTCAGAATTTTATCAACCCTGCAATGAGGTCTTGAAAACTCTTTTTTCATAAATATAATCGATGCCTTCAATGGGATTTCGAAACGCTCTTCCGGGGAGAGTTTGAGGCGCCTGAAATTAGCTATCATCAATAAAGAAATACTGACAAGGACAAGAGCGGCAAGTACTGGCACAAGGCGTATACCCCAGGGAGTGAAGTTCAATCCAAGCCCGATAAGCGGCACCACAGCGATGCTCAGACCGAAACTCAGTGCAAGCCGTTCAATTCCATCCAGGTCTTCTTTACCTGGGAAAAGCGCGGTGATCAGTATATAACCAGGGATAAATAACACCATTGGAATGCCAAGGATGGTTCTAACGATAGTTTCATTCAGCGGCGGTATCATTATAAAAAAGACGGTGAGGGCGAGATATACTATTATCAACTTCAAGTCCAGCGGAATTTCTTCGAATATTTTACTCATAGACCACCCAGTGTGCCCACAATATCTATCCGTTTTATCATTAATACAGGTATCAGCGCTGAAAATATGCCTGCCCCTAGCATAATCCCGATTCCACCTAACTGAAGCATCGGATCAATAACAGAAACATGTTCTGCCTCAAAATAACGATAAGCCAACGTGTTGAGCAGATACTGCCCGAATCCGCTTAACAGTATCCCCAGAATCGCGCCGAACAATGAGAGAAAAAGCGACTCGTAAAAAACCATTTTCGCTATTGAACGCGGTTTTATGCCTATAGCCCGCATCAAAGCGAACTCCTGCTGTTTCTCGTTTACAGACATTATCATTGCATTGCTTATGAACAGAACTGCTATGAACAATGAAACTATTGAAACTGCGAAAGCGGTCGCTAGTAACTTTTTATCACCGACAACGTTGTACATCGAATATTCATAGCTGCTCAGGACAACAGTGCCCGGGAAGAGTCCAGCAAGATAATCAAGAGCATTACTGCCTGTTGCAACAATATAATTCGCCCTGTCCTCTTTGAGATTACCTGTAAGCTCCTGCAGTTCAGAGAGATGGAGAACCACAACAGGGCTGATGGAATATTCCACTTCTGTGATTATTCCCATCACTCTGAAGGAATTATTAATGTTGGAGCTTGATACTCCAAGTCGCAATTTATCGCCTTGTTTCAAGCCAAAAAGCCGGGATGTTTTCTCATTTATCAGTATCTCGCCTGTTCCAGCTCCTTTTGAAAAACGGGGATCCCCAGGGGTAAGACCATGTGTCGGGATGAGCAACTCCTCATCATTTCCAGGTATTGCTCCCACACCAAGTATTGACTTTGTAGCTTTACCTGTTGAAGCATAAATCAGTCTATTCAATACAGGGGTCGCGTATTTAATATCAGGATTGGCGTTTATTTTCTCAAGACTTCTGTGCACGTCACCAAGCATGGTTCTTTCTGAATTAGATACAATGTCGGTAACGCTTGAATCCATTGGTATGATCCAGTAATCTACATCCTTTTCATACATCATTGAAGTCCCCTGTTTCAAACTGACTCCAACAGAAACAAGCAGTACAGCCATTGAAACCGAAATGGCAATAGCCAGTGCTGTGAAAAATGTCCTTCCCTTCCTGCGCTTCAATCCCATAATAGCAAGCTTAGCATACATCGTTGATTATCCTTCCATCCCTGAGCTTTATCACCCTGCCTGCATGACGGGCGATGGATTCATCATGAGTTACAACAATCAGTGTTTTTCCATATTCCCTGTTGATCCGTACAAGGAGTTCCAGTATATTTCTCCCATTGGCACTATCCAGCTCACCTGTCGGCTCGTCTGCAAGTATTATTGCGGGATTATTTGCCAGAGCTCTGGCTATGGCCACACGCTGCTGTTCTCCTCCGCTTAGCTGTCCTGGCCGGTGTTTAGCTCTTTCATTCAAACCCACAGCGCCCAGTAGCTCCATGATCCTCCCCTTCCTTATCTTCTTTGGAACACCTGCTTCCAGGAGAGGTAGCTCTATATTCTCATAGGCAGTAAGGGTTGGAAGAAGGTAAAATTGCTGGAACACGAACCCGAGTTCATGGAGTCTGAGTTTACTCAATGAACCTTCATTCATTTTACTTACCTCCACATCCTTGATCAATACTCTGCCCCTGGTTGGTGCATCTATGCACCCTAGGATATGCAGCAATGTTGACTTGCCAGAGCCACTTGGACCCGTGATAGCAACAAATTCCCCCTGCTCGATCGACAGGTTAATGTTATCAAGAGCATGGACCCGAGTTTCATCCTGCCAGTAAGTTTTCGATAACTCTACGGTTTTTATTAATGGCATGTCAGCACCTTGCTTTTTTGAATATCAGCGTTGCAAAAAATACGGATATGATAACCATTGAAATGTGGACAAAGGAGGTTGATGGGACAGCAGACCGGGGAGAATCGGTTATATTTATGATGACACAATTTGATACACCCAGGAGTTCTGGATAACCCTGTGCAGTTTTTTCTGACTCCATGGCAGCGTATAAAGAAAATCTGCCGGATGCACTGGAAGGTATCTTGATTTCAGTCTCATACAGGCCTTCCCTGGTTCTGTTAACAGCATATTCAAGACTGCTGCTATTCTTTGCAAGGACTACCTTCATGGGCTGACCGTCATCTGGCACAACCCTGGCTGTTACATGAAGCGTAGCTCCAGGGGCGACCGTAGTACTCTCTGGTATCACAGACAGTTCATATCGGGAGAAAACCACGGGTTTAAAAACAAGTATGTCGCCTTGGTAGAATATTGCAAAGGCATAGGTGCCAGGGGTAGTAACCACATTGCCTGGCATGGTCACTTCAACTTGTCCCTCAGTATAGTACACCATGTAGTTCCACAAAAATTCTTTATCACTATCCAGAAGCGAGAGCTGGAAGCTCTCTATATCAGTAACATTAACGCTGATGTTAACAGCCTGTCCAAGGAGATAAGACCCGATATCCTGCACTTCGTAGTTTTTGCCTTGATACGTTACTGTCCTGTCTGGAGTATCAATAGTATTATCAAGAGATATCGTGGTATTCGCGGAAGCAGGGACGTTTAGAACAAGAATTACAAGGACCATGGCTACTTTTATATTCAGCCTTTTATTGAATATCCGCAATCTTTAAAGCCTCCTTGAGTGACTTTTTAACTTCTTTTCTTCACATACATGATAATACTATCGTTGAAGCGCATAATCCGACTTGCTTAAAAATTTAAAAATGAAAAATATTTATATTAAGAAAGGAGTAGTTTTATTTAGGAGGAAGAGTGCTTTCAAGTACAGTAGTTAGTAGCGCGGCTGGGATTATTTCGGGATCAAAGTCATGGAGCAAATACCTCGTCTGTACTTTAGATATGAGTATTTTGCCGCTGCTGATTGCTTTTTTTGCTATATTGGTTATTAAGGTGATGGAGATTTTATATGTATAACAATTTATTGCGGTCAATTTTAATATCTTCGATTTTAATGATAGTGATGCTGACCCCCGCTTATGCTGATGATGGTATAAGTATAAGCGTAAAACCTGTTGTTTCCAAGGTTCTTTCCTCTGATGTGGCATATACTGGTACGTTGAATGTAATGGATGCCCCTCATGGTGGATTTTATTTCCTCAGAGCAACCATTCCAGGCAGGTATGAATTCGTAATGCCGCCGTCTGGCAGTTTAGTTGGAACCTATACAATGTTCGATCAAAAAGGATTACCACAAATTATGATCAAAATAACTTCGAACAATACAATGGCTGAAACTGTTGATGTAACCTATTCAACCGATGGTGGTAAAGCCTATAATACTAAGAAAGGCTTGCCTATAACGGACATAGTAATCGGTGCTTCTTCTCTCAAGTTGACCAAGCCAAAACCTAATAAAGATGGCTCCCTCGACCTTTTTCTCGGCGGAACAGCTGGTCCCGTAAACAGGAAAAATAAAGTTATTGTAGAGATGGCCAGAGGCGCTCTTAAGAACCCCAATAAAGAAGGCGACTATACCTGGTCCCTCGTGGCAAAGAATAACCCCAGAGGTAAGGAATACACTGCATCTGTGGTTGTGAAAATAATAAAGTAAATAAAGATAAGCGTTCCAAGTATCGAAGAACACTAATAGCAAGGATTTCAATAAAAAGTCGCAATCTTTTAAACCATCTGGATTGCCTTTTGTAAAACAATTTTTTACATACGTGATTTTACTATCTTCTTAATACACGAGATTCTCATGATCATTATGATATATGTTATCTATATTATATATATTCATTTTTTCAATATAGATAATTATAAATAGTAAATAGTTGTTTTTTATAAATATTGATTAGGAGAAGCATTCATGCTTTCAAACACAATAGTCAGTAGTTTGACAGGGAATATCTTAGCAACATTCACCGTGGGCATTACCTGGCTTGGGGTTCTTAGCGTGGTCGCACTCATTATACTGTTGTCCTTGAAGGAGCTTCTCAAGGTCTCAAAGTCATGGAATAAATATCTCTCCTATTCTTCAGAAATGATTATTTCGCCGCTTATTGCTTTCTTTGCTATAGTGATTTTTAAGGTTATGGAGATCAAATATGTATGAAAAAAATAATAATTCATTGCGGTTCGCGTTAACATTTCTGGTTTTATTTATAATATTGATGATTGTGATGCTGACACCTGTTCAGGCTGATCAGGGAATAAAAATGAAAATAGAACCGTCTGATACCAAAGTCAATTCTGCCAATCACAATTACTATGCTATCATGGAAGTAAAAAGCGCCCCTGCTGGTGGATTCTTTTTCTTGAATGTCATAATCCCCGCGGGTTATATTTTCAATCTCCCACCATCAGGTGAAACAATCGCCAAATACACCTGGTATGATAAGGCAGGTCATTCTAAAGTTATAATCTATATAATTTCAAACAATACGATAGCTGAAACCGTTGATGTAAGATTTTCAACCGATTCTGGGCGTTCTTATATAACAAAGAGAGGTCTGCCTATAACGAACATGGTCATAGGTACTACTTCTCTCAAGTTTACAAAGCCAACTTTTAACAAGGTTGGTTATCTCAATCTATCCCTTGGAGGAACTGCTGGTCCTATACTAAGGCATGAAATAGCCAAAGTAGAGCTGGCTAAAGGCACAATCACTAATCCCAATGTTGCTGGTATATATACATGGATGATCGAAGCAAAGAACAGTCCCTATGGAACAGCTTTCATAGCGTCTGATGTCGTGAAAGTTAAAAAAGGGTAAATAAAAATAGATAGTTCACTTCAGTTAGGCTGTTTCTGGAAGTGCAGATAAAGGGTCAATATCTAGGATGCGATAGATTAATGTTCTTGATTTGAACATGATCGGTCAGAGTTTCAACCAGTCAGCGGCTGCGTGCTCGAACTGTGATGTGGATGGGAATGGAGCAATAAATATTCTGGATCTGAATATCGTTGCTCAGGATATGGATTAGGTGATTTAGAGCCCGCGCCACGGGATATGCACAGTATTCTGCATCTGTGTTCTTCATCGGTTTTTGATGTGTGGTGGTTGCCCTGTCTTCCTATTGGCGCACCGGGGGTTAGATAGTTGTGGTTTTATAAATATTAGCGGATGCTATCTCCCGGCAAGTATATCGAGGATCTTCTCAAGGCGCTGGTTGTGCTATCACTGTTATATGTGATAAAAACAGACGGCCACAGAAAGATTTGAAAAAGATCTAAAATCGATCTGCATCAGAAAACCAATCAATCAGTAAATATCTCATCAAAGAATTCTTTTTTATCTAACATTTTTTGCCATTCTCTATGTCGTTTCACACTATCCATTCTTTTTCCTTTAAGCAAATTGGTGAATCGAATAGTTTCTACCGGCCCCAATTCCTCGATAAGAAGTTCAATTGTCTTTTTGATTAAAACATCTTCATCCATATATCTTAATGTTGTCATTTTAATTTCTCCTTCTCGCAAAAAGCCACTGGATTACCGCACCAGATTCTTATTTTGTGATTCAGGCATTTATTGACAAGCCGATCATCACAACTTATAAATGGAGCTTCAACCTGTTCTGCAAATGCAACATGTGCCGCATCTGCCACACCAAAACCTGAATTCACCAGATATTCAGCTCTTGCTCGGGTTTCGCTCATATTCACCTTTATTCGTTCTCCCCATTTATTTAAAACCATCTGTAGCTCAATTCGTTCAACAGGATCCATAATCGCATCTATTTCTTTGATATGGACTTTCGAAACCAAAAGCTTGTAACTGCCAGCCTTTACTTTTGATAATATCAAGTTCATCGCTTCCGTTTCAAGCCTAATTCGCATATAATTTTGATCATCAAATGGTCTGCTTAATGCACAGACATCAACGTATATTGGTTTTGGCTTCATTTACTCCTTATATGCACAATAGGCTTTTATATATTAAATATGAATCTGTTAAATTGCACCTTGCAGTGTGATTTATGACCGCCCATCCCTCCTCAGGCTCAGCCACCGTAACAGTGAACAGCTTCAACACCTCCCTCCCTGCAGGTCAGGTGCTGGTGAACATAACAGCCAGCTCCACGAACGGGAATAACGTCAACTTCACTGTAAGCACACTTTCTCAGGGCAGGAACTATATCATCAAAAAAGGTGGAAGTAGCTTTGCAACAAAGCAGGCAGATTCCTCGGGAAGGATCGAGTTTGGCAATTCGGAATGGTCTGAGGGTACATTTACAATCCAGGAAGGCTCCTCGCCAGAAGGCAGCATCTCAGGCAGGCTCAGCCGCATAAACGAGACACCGATTGCAGGCGCCACAGTCCTCGCTGTTCTACAGCAGCGGTGCTCCCTACGGCTTATCCGCATCATCCGGCGCAGACGGCAGGTTCAGGTTCAGCAACATCCCGGTCGGTGCATATTACGTAAAAGCCACAAAGGCAAAAAGTGAACCCAATCAGTCATCCGCGTTCACTGTGGTAGCTAACGGCACTGCTGATGCTGGCAATGTCCCTGATCCATTATGATCTTGATGGAAATGGCGTAATAAATGTTCTTGATATGAACCTCATAGGTCAGCATTTCGGAGAGTACACAGGCAAGCCGTATCCTGTCTATGATGTAAATGGCGACGGCGTGGTCAA
>JAPZAV010000144.1 GCA_027460465.1 Candidatus Methanoperedens sp.
CACGGCGGGCGGGTTGAAACCGGTGCTGAACAGGGGAATTACCTGATCCCCTATGACGCAGATCCCAAAAATCTTGGAGCCACAGCGATCTCAGATAAAGAATTGACCGATCTTCTGAAGAACATAAGATCACAGCGTTTCCTGGTATTATTTGACAGCTGCTACTCAGGGGGCACTGGTGATGTAAAAGGACTTGCTCCTGAGATGGAGTTCAAATCCGGTTTCAGGGAGGAGTATTACGACCGCCTGACCAAAGGAGCGGGCAGGGTGATCATGGCTTCATCACGCACAGATGAGGTCTCTCTTGTACTTCCAGGGATGGAGAACAGTCTTTTCACCCATTACATGCTGGAAGCCCTCAGAGGTAATGCGAGAACAGGAGGTGATGGTCTCATTCGGGTCTTCAATATTTTCGAATACGTTTCAGAAAAGGTTCCTGCTCGTGGATCCCAGCACCCGATCTTTAAAGCGTCTGATCTTGAGAACAACTTCCCTGTGGCTCTGTACCTGGGCGGAAAAAAGGTATCGGTCCTGCCGCCTCAAACCTCGGTGAACAAAACTGTCCTGAGAGAAGCCATTGTAAAACAATTCAGCCTTGAAGAACTGGAGATCCTGTGTGCCGACATCCAGCAGACAATGCTTGATGACGGTCAGGATCTGCAGGTCGATCTTGAGATCGTTGGCGGCACAGGTAAAGCTGCAAAGGTGCTGAAGCTCATTGAATACCTGGATAGAAGAGGATTCCTGGCATACCTTGTGAACGCTGTGAGAAGATCCCGTTCCGGGATCATATAGGGGATACACATGGGATACGACATCGCGATAATAAGAGAATTGCTGGAAGCAGCCTTTTCTGAGGAAGACCTGAGCAACTTCTGTTTTGATCACTATAAGCCAGTCTATGAGCAATTCACGACAGGTCAGACAAAGAGTACCCGCGTGCGGCTGCTGATCACATACGCTGAAAAGAATAACCTTATAGATGATCTGCTGGACAAAGTGAAGAAGAAAAACCCACATAAATACGGCGAATTCGAACCCGGATTGAAGGCAAGTCCTGTCGGAAAGGGAGAAATAAAATTTGCAGTATCCCTCGGCAAGCTGCCCTCCACCAATCCAGAACTCTTCGGGCGCGAAAAAGAACTGAAAATACTGGATGAAGCATGGGCAGATCCGAAGACCAATATCGTCAGCCTTGTGGCATGGGGTGGCGTAGGCAAGACTGCACTTGTGAACACATGGCTTGGCAGAATGCGGGCCGATAGCTTTCGCGGCGCTGAGCGCGCATTTGGCTGGTCTTTTTACAGCCAGGGAGCATCTGAGGATAAGCAGGCATCAGCCGACCAGTTCATAGCGACTGCATTGACGTGGTTCGGAGATCCCGACCCGACAAAAGGAACGCCGTGGGAAAAAGGTGAGCGTCTTGCAGAGCTTATGCGGAAGCAAAAGACGCTTCTCATCCTGGACGGAATGGAGCCGCTGCAGCATAGAGAAGAGGGGCGGATCAGGGATCCCGGTCTTCAGTCTCTGGTCAGGGAACTTGCCAGTTATAATCCCGGGCTCTGCGTGATAACCACACGGCTGGATGTGGATGATATCAAAGATTTCACAGGAACGACTGCTGTGAATATACCTCTGGAGAATCTATCTGATGAAGCAGGTATGCAGCTTCTCAAATTTCTGGGCGTGAAAGGGAAAGATGATGAGATCAGGCAGGCAGTCCGTGATTTTGACGGTCATGCCCTTGCCCTCAGGCTGCTTGGCAGCTACCTTTCCATAGTGTACAAGGGCGATGTTCAGAAGCGCGATCGGATTGCAAAGCTCACAATCGAGAAAAAATACGGAGGTAGAGCAAGACAGGTAATGGAGTCATATGAGAAATTGTTCAAAAACCAGCCTGAACTTGATATTTTGCGGATGATGGGGCTTTTTAATAGACCTGCAGAAGTCGGTGCAGTTGATGCGCTGAGAGCAGAGCCTGCGATCAGAGGTCTGACCTCAAACCTGAAGTCCCACGAGGACTGGAAGTTCGCGCTCGATAACCTGAGAAGAGCAGGTCTTCTCGCAAAGGAAGATCCTTCTGTTCCTGATACCCTGGACTGCCACCCTCTGATAAGGGAGCACTTCGGGGAGAAACTCAGGGAGAATAATCCAGAAGCATGGAAGGAGGCGCATTCCAGGCTGTACGAGTACTATAAGACTCATGCGAAAGAGTATCCGGATACTATCGAGGAGATGATTCCTCTTTACCATGCAGTTGCACACGGATGCCAGGCAGGGAGATATCAGGAGGCGCTGGATGAGATATACTGGAAGAGGATTCAAAGGGGGGAAGAATATTATAACCAGAATAAGCTAGGGGCATTTGGAGCTGATCTTGCTGCTCTCTCTGGATTCTTTGACATTTACTGGAGCAAACCTGCTACAGGGGTTTCGTGGGAAGCCTTTGTTTTTGATGCTGCGGGCTTTGAGCTTCGGGCGCTCGGGCGGCTGGCTGATGCTGCGCAGCCAATGAAAGAGGGTCTAGAAGGTCGAATCGCAATAGAGAACTGGAAGGCTGCAGCAATCTCTGCCAATAACCTCAGCGAACTCCACCTCACCATGGGCAATATGGCATCCGCCCTGGATTACGCAAAGCAGAGCGTTGAGCTGGCAGATAGAAGCGGCGATACCTTTCAGCGAATGGCCAGGAGGACGACCTTGGCAGATGCCCTGCACCAGATGGGCAGCATATCTGAATCAGAAGCTCTCTTCCACGAGGCTGAGGAGCTGCAGAAAAAAAGGCAGCCTGAGTATCCCCTGCTCTACTCACTCGGAGGTTTTCGATACTGCGACCTGCTGCAGAGCCAGGGAAAATATAAAGATGTTTTGAGCCGAGCAGGTCAGACTATTGAGATTGCAAGAGAAAATCGCTGGCTTCTGGACATCGCCCTCGATTACCTCTCCCTCGGGAGGGCGCATCTCCTTCAGGCTCTGCAGGAAAGAAAGGATGATTTCACAGAGGCAGCAGAGCACCTGAACCAGGCTGTGGACGGTCTTCGGCAGGCAGGGATACAGGAATTCATAGCTCGCGGTCTCCTGTCCCGTGCAGAGCTGAATACGGTGCGCCGCGATTTCAATAAAGCCCTGTGCGACCTGGATGAAGCTGCGATAATCGTAGAGCGTGGAGAGATGGGACTGCACAGGGCAGACTGCCACCTGGGGTACGCGCGGCTTTACCTGGCGAGGGGTGATAAAGAGAAAGCGCAGGAGAGCCTGGCTGCTGCCAGGGAGATGATAGGGAAGATGGGGTATCACAGGCGGGACAGGGAAGTGAAGGAGCTGGAAGAATCACGGGCTGTCCCTTTCTCCTGAAGCTGATCTGTTCTTGAAGATCTCATGAAAGATCATCATGTATCCTCCGATCAGCATGATTATGAAAACAGCAGAATACACCAGTAATTCGATCCTGTCAAAGATCCGCAGGATATTTTTATTCAACAGGGTGTCAATGAGCCCAAAGATCCTGAATATGAAAGTGACCAGAAGCACAGCAGCGCTCGCATTGAATAGTGGAGCAGGCAGGTTTAGCGGGAAGCTCAACGCACTGAATATTTCTCCAAATAAAAAAGTAATGGACATCAGGACTATGAGCCCTATATTCTCATTCAGGAACTGTATGACCTGATTGTTAACAGGATTATCTGTGAAGAAAGATAAAAAGCCTGCTATATATATGAAAGATATGAACAGCAGCAGTCCTGCTATTCTCAGAAGTATGATCCCGGGGATCGATTTGATTTTTGATTTCACCACGTTTCCAGCCTCCTTATCACACCAAACATGCCACTTTTGATCTCCATGCATTTATAACCATCAGTAATCAAGGACCTGCTTCATGGCTGGCATACCAGACCAGGGTATATATATTTTTCTAAACAGCTTTAAATTTCTTGCAGTTCATACTATGAGCATAATACTCATAATGATGACATCTGGTGAAAAATTTGAACTGGAATTTCTGCCTGATAGTGGCTCTACTCGCATTGTTCTCGGGGTGCATAACAGATGACAAACCAGGGTCAAACAGTTCAAATATGCAGATCCTGTCGTCAATTCCTTACTCATTCATAGATCCGAACCCTGAGATCCCTGCAGTTTCGCCAGAGACCGTAGAGGTCGTCCCTGAGCAGGAAAAGACACAGCCTGACAGGAACAGCCAGGTCGCGGTGGAAGTCAGCTATCAGAATTATGTGGACTGGTTCATGAAGAACAATCTCTTTATCAGAGCCTATATACCTGGAAAATACGTCTGCGGGCAGTATACAGTTGATATGATAAGCGATTCAGGGAGAGCAGGATATAAAGCATATTTTGCAGTCATTACTTACACTGACAGCACAGGACATGCGCTGGTTTCTTTTAAATCCACAGTATCTGGAATATCTTCCTGGTATTTTATCGAGCCCCAGACAAACCAGCTGATAACCACAGAGACACTGGCGCAGGCGGTCAATAAAAATTCAGGAAAAACAGTTACAGAGGTCAATATCTACAGCTATTTCGATGATGCAGGTGATAAAGACCCCACTACATGGAGGTTCGATGATCTGTTATTTAATAAGAAATACTAGAGTTAGTGTCCGATGACCCGTTGGGTAATCTCACCACTAAGGGCGCAAAGTTTTCGATGAACTTGGGTTCACAGATAACAATGAAAAAGAGCAACAAATGGAAATTAACAACTAACTAAACGAACTCGTACGAACTCCAGCTGCATGAGTTCGTATCAGTTCGTACCAGTTCGTTGTTTATTATGAACTTTTCCATACCAGGACGCAAAGAGTATTGCTGCCATGCATTGCGATCTTTGCGTTCTTCGCGGTGATAGAGGCTCTGAAAAACCCCAGAAGGTTGCTGGACATTAAGACTAGAGGATCGCGGCTTTCAGGATCTTATCACCTTTTTTGATCTTTGAGGCCACGTCCATGCCTTCTGTCACCATCCCGAACACTGCATACTGTTTGTCCAGGAACTTTGCATCCTCAAGGCAGATATAGAACTGCGAACTTGCACTGTTAGGGTCCTGCGAACGCGCCATCCCGACAGCACCTTTTTTATGTGTGAGCGAGGGAGCTATTTCAAGAGGTATCGTCTTCCCTGAGCCTCCTGTACCGTTCCCTGCCGGATCTCCTCCCTGGATGACGAACCCTGGCTCGATACGGTGGAAGGTGATACCATCATAGAAGCCTTTCTGCGTCAGGTCGATGAAGTTCCTGGTGGTGATGGGGGCGTCTTTTTCAAATAGTTCGAATTTTATCGTTCCTTTTGCTGTTTCCAAGACCGCTGTTCTATTTGGCATAAGTATCGCTGTCCTTAAGATTCTAATGATATAATTGCTTTTTGATTGATGCCATGCAGGCTTATGATATGTCCAGCTCGTTTAGCACATTCCTGACCCCCAGCGCCACTCCTTCCACCTCTATCCCGCCTTTTCCTTTTGCCCCGTCTCCCACAACGTAAAGGTTGCTGATCGGCGTCCTGTTCCCGATCTCGTTTCCAGAGGATGCCCTGTTCACAGGCCAGCCATCGGAATACGACTGTATCAACAGCACCTCGTATCTTTTATTCGGGAAAAGTTTCTTCAGATCATCAAGTCCAAGGTCTATCTCATGCCTCAGATCATCAGATAACACGCTCTGGTGGGACATCACGAGGTGCTTTCCTTGGGGCGCAAGGCAGGGGTCTGCGTTTGTGACCTCGTTTAATCCATTGATCCTATGCGAATATGGCGTGAAAAACACTCCGCTGTGGCCTATAAGAGGCTCATCTGCAGAAAGGCAGATCTTGATGCCTCTGGAAGGTGTTGTGTTCCTTACTTTTTCAAGATACGCCGCATCTTTGCACTCATACATTCTGCACGTTGCAGGGTGACCGGTATCACTGATAATTATATCGGCGTCCATTGTTCTCCTGGCTGTAACGACTCCTTTCGCCCTGTCTTTATCAATGATTATCTTATCAACCTTTTCTTTAGTATGTATCTTTCCGCCTTCTGATTCTATGACCTCTGCCAGCGCTCCCGTCACAGCTCCGCATCCGCCTTCAGGAACGCCTGAGCCTTTGAATCGATACATGTTATCTATTATCTCCAGCATCTCATGGGCAGGGACTTCCGCAGCCTTGAGGCTTAAAGCCCAGCCGCAGAAAGAATCTGCAAGCCTGAGCAGGAATTCATCATCAAAGTATTTCAGCACCCAGTTCCTGAACGAGATATCGCTCTTTGGCTTGAATTTCAGCGAATACGCGAGAACAGTTCCAAGCTTCACGCGTTTTGTCAGTGGAAGCTCTTTTTGAAAATCATGGAATTCGATCTCCTCCCCGTTCTCTTTCCTGATCACAGCCATCGGGTTTGAATCGATTATATTTACCTGCGCTCCTGCTTCCTTAAGCATCAGGGCAAGCGGTCCCCTGGAGCCGTGAGGGATCATGTGAAGCGCTCCTGTGCTGAGCCTGAAACCCTTATATTCGAGATTGGCAAATCGTCCGCCCATGAAGGGCAGACGCTCAAAGATCTCTACATCATATCCTGCCCTTGAGAGCTTTGCTCCTGCAAGCAGTCCTCCAAGTCCTGCGCCTATGATGGCAGCCTTCATCCATCCTCCTGGATAGCACAGATCGGGCAGTAATCAATGCATGTCCCGCATTCCTCGCAACTCTCATTCATGGATGCTCGCCCGAAAACGATTATCGCGCCGTAAGGACAAAAGGCTGCGCACTGCCCGCAGCCCACACATGCCTTATCCACCTTCATTGAGTCCCCACGCTTCCGATTTTTTCTGCAAGCTTTGCCAGCACTTCCTTTCTCATGCCTTCCACGAACTTGATGCTGCCCACCACAAGATGTCCGCCCCCGCTCACCCCTGCGCCTCTGATCTCACTGTGCAGCTCTTTCACTATCTGCGGGATGTTCATCTTCACACCTCTTGATCGGAGCACAGCGAAATCAGGACCATAGCCTATGGTAACGACCGGCTGCCCATCGTATTTTGCACACATGCGGTCATGTATTTCCCCGCTTGTCTTTCCTGGTGGAGGGAAGGTGAATTTGTGGGCGAAATTCTCCACATCGATCACATTCATGACAGCGCCATTCTGGAGCTTCTGTGTTTTTACATTGGGCAAAGAAGCCTCCATCTGCTCTGCAATCGCGGCATTTGCCTGATCGCACAGTAATTTCACAATTTGCTGATGCCTTATATTGGAGCCGAGATTGAGAATATCATTGATTATCCCTCGCCCATCGCTGAACCTCTGCCAGAACGCTTCATAATCAAGTGCAAGTGCCATTTCTTTCAGAGCCTCGAGTTTATACTTCTCTTCCACGATTGACCTGTAAAGCGCTGCTTCTGGTGCTTCCGACCTGTCCCCGACAGCAGAAACTGCAGGAAGATGCTTTATCTCTTCAGTAATATCAGGATTGATCATTCGCGCGATCTCAGTACCTATCATCCCTGTGGTGATGCCGAAGTTCCCGCCTGCATATGCAGGGTTCACATGCTCAAGCACCATCGAATCTATTGTTCCATCAGGATGATGGTGGTCTATGACCAGAACATCCACCCCGTAAATTTTCGCCTGCTTGATAGAGGGCATATCCTCCTCTGTGGCGCCGTTGTCCATCAATACCACAAGCGGCATCTTCTGGGCAAAACGCTCCTGATCTTCCAGAGCAAAGGTAAGGTCTTTTGTCACGTCTTCAAGTTCGTAGAACGGTGCTTTGGAGGGAGAGCGCCTGTAGAAATAGCGATCAGAATCCGATCCCCCAACCTGGCGGATGATGGGAAGAAGAGCGCGTTCGATGGCTACGGCAGAGGTAATCCCGTCAGCATCTGCATGGTGGCGGATGATGATGGGGCGGGATTTGAAAACAGCTTTCCTGATCAGTTTTGCTGCATTCAGCATCCTTGGCTTCAACTTTTCCAGCACTTCGCTCTTCACAAGGAACTGGATTTCATGGGGTTCAGCGCGCTTATCTATCGCTTTTTCGATCTGCTCTTTTATACCTGTGGCATCTCCACCCCAGAGCTGCTTCATCGAACGGATCTCTACCTGGATCGAACCGTTCCTCAATGAAGGCTCGCCGATTATCTTCACGATAGTCTCGGAAGTTATCTCTGGATAGGCTCTCTCGCCTGCTTTTTCAAATGCGGCGCACTGCACAGTCCCGTCCTCATCAGAGATCGTGAATATTGTCGGGCCGCCTGTTTGTTTTATCTGTATCACCTCGCCTGAAAGGTGGACAAGTTTCCCCAGGAACTTTGAGAGTTCTGTCGTCTTTCTTCGGGGAAGCTGCTTTTCGACCGCGATTAGCTGGTATTCTTTGAGGCTTTTCGGGATCAATTCAATGTTTCCGTTGGGTGCTATGTTCTTTACTTCGACAAAGAGCTTATCACCGATCTCAGGGCTGAAATTGATATTGCTTGCATGTATTAGGCCTCGAAGCTGGGGATTCAGATCCACGAAAACCCCGAAGTTCGCATGTCCCTGCACCTTTCCTTCGTAGGTCTTCCCGACCTCAAGCTCGTGCGTGTCGCACTCTGCGCTGAGCATATGGACAAGCGGCTTTCTGGCACAGCTCTCGCAGAGTTCTCCTTTGCCAGTGAACTCATTTCCGCACACAGCACAGGTGAGCAGCTTTCCCCTGCCTGCACAGGATTTGCATGGCTCTGTGACCGAGATTTTACCTGATCCCCCGCATCGAGCGCATTTCATATCCCCTGACATGAGTTTGCCCAGGTCCTTTTCCGAGAGCTGATCAAGGCTTATGGACTTCTGCTTGCCAGATCCCCTGCATTCAGGGCATTCCTTCTCAGAGATGATGATCGAACCTGTGCCCTTACAGTTCTTGCATTCGATGGTCATAATTCAGGGATAGATGCAGTGCTGAGAGAAATAATTTACGAACAGTCTATGATCTGATTTTCTGAAGTGATTCCAGAATTTGATAATATCATGCAGTTTTGGATAAGCTTTTTCATTATGACTTAGATATATGACCAGAATGCCAAAAGGAAGATTGATCACACTCGAAGGAATCGACGGGACAGGAAAATCAAGTATTGCGAAAATGCTGGAAGAGAGGTTCAGAGATGCGGTTTTTACGAGAGAGCCAACGGGGAACTGGATCGGAAAGGCGGTAAAGAGATCGATCGAGTCAGATATAGACCCTTTTGCTGAGCTTTTTTTATTCATGGCGGATCATGCAGAGCATATCTCAAAATTGATAAGACCGGCGCTTCGCGAAGGAAAGACAGTGATATCAGACAGGTATTCTGACAGCAGATACGCATATCAGGGCGCCACGCTTTCTGATCTGGTCGATGATGCGATAGAATGGGTGAAGAGCGTGCATAAAGGCTGGACGATCGTTCCTGATCTGACAATTCTGTTCACTGTTGATCCGACAATTGCGGTCTCAAGATGCGGTATCCGTGGAGATCATACAAAATTTGAAAAGATCGAGTTCCTGAAAATAGTGCAGGGTAATTACCTAGAACTCGCAAAGAGGGAACCTCAGAGGTTCGTCATAATCGATGCAGCACAGGCACCTGGATCGATTGGAGATAGAGTTGAAGCTGTGATCAGTGAATTCCTGAAAAAATAGATGCATCAATCGCTATCTTCAACTATCTCATCCATCTCCAGCGCATCTCTTTCCCCCAGCACCATCTCGAACTCCTGCGGTGTCAGGACTGGAGCATGGAACCTCTCCGCGTCATCTATTGTGATCCTGGGGCAGGCTGTGTTCACAAAAGCATCTGCCTTGAAAGCCAGCAGCTGTTCGGGCGTGACAAGGTCCATGAGGATGATGAGCCCTGCTTTCCCGTGATTTTCTGCGAGATTTTTTAACTTTTTTGCAAGTTCTGTCCTGTTCTGACCGCTTTTCGTGGAAACGATGATCCCGAAAACTCTGGCATCCATCGCCTTTGCGATATATCCGCCGCGCTTTCTCAGGAACTTTTCAGGATCAACCTCAAAAGCCCTGTTCAGATAAGGATCTGCTGCTATCACCCTTTTTTTGGTGGCGATCGCAATGCCGAGAGGGTGGAAAACTCCGCTCCCTATATACAGTATCTCCTCGCTTTCGATCCGTGCTGCAGTGAAGTTGCACCCCAGCACCTGACCTGGATAGACCACTCTTGAATCCCCTTTTCCGATGATGCACTCCTTTCCATATTGTCTTAGGAATTGACAGGCTTCCTCTAATTTATGCACATGCTGCACCGTGGTTATTAAGCCGATCTTACCGGTCTCTGCGAGAGGAAGGGCAGCCCTGACAGCAGGGATGATATCCACATTCGAGCGCACTTCAATGAATACCACATTTTCATGTTCTCCCATTCTCGCATGACCGAAATGGAAAAGCACATCAACCCTGCCTGCAAGCATCGTATCTATATCGCAGGCTCCAAAGCAAGGGTTTCCGGAAATGATCACATTCGCTCCCGTCTTTTCTTCGATTTCCCTGGCAATGGCGACAGCCTGCCTTTTCAGTCCTTCGGGGAACTGAAGTCCAGCCTTTTTGCAGTTCCTGTCCTTTATGATCCTGAATATGCGCTCAAGATCAAAATCGAATTGTTCCATTATGATTTCCTTGCTATGATATACGCCTCTTCTTTCTCAGATTCCAGTACATTAATGATTTCCAGTCCAAGCGACATGAGTTTCGTGAGGATCGGCTCTGTTTCCCTCTTTTTTGGCAGTTTCAGCACCAAAAGTAAGGTCCCGTCTTTTTTTAATGCAGGAAGTACGTTCAGAAGCGCCTTTATGGATGACAGAGGACTTGCGGTGATGTCCATGAGCACAACATCGAATTTCTCTTTATCAAAAGTCATTGCAAATATATCGCCTGATTCAACTGTGATGCCGGGGTGTTCATGTGCGATTCTTCCAAGCTCAGAACGGAATTCACGGCTGAACTCAATACCGTGGACATGCGAGGCGATCTCTCTTGCGAAAAGAAGAAAACCCCCTGCACTTGAACCTATATCAAGCACGCTGTCGCCGGCTTTGAAAAGACCTGTCTTTTCATGTATCTCTTTTAGTTTCCAGTAGCCTGCTGGCTTATCCAGACCCTCTGTGATCACCACATTATCGGAATATTCAATATCATACGAGGGTCTGATGATCACTTTTCCATTCACCTTCACAAACCCTTCGGTGATGGCTCTCTTTGCGCGACTGCGGGAGCTAAAATTTCCGATCTCCACAAGATAAGAATCAAGTCTCATGAGACTCCTCTATGCCTCTTGTTTTCCAAAGGTTAATAACCAACAAACTATATTAAAAACATACTTGTGCCGAGGTGGCAGAGCGGACTAACGCGGCAGGCTCGAGACCTGTTTTACCTTCCGGTAAGCTAGGGTTCAAATCCCTACCTCGGCGTCTTTTTACAACATCAAACTCCTGCGAAGATCATTGATGCACAACGTTGATCAATCGTTCCACATGGTGGGTTCTGGATGGCAGCTGTTTCAAAAATTCCTCAGCCTGTTTTTCACCATAGATCATCATTTCTTCTATGAATTCCTGACTGCGATCCAGCTTTGTATCGAGGTCCAGTTCGCGAAGCATCTTTATAAATCTCACATAAATGGGCTTATATTTAGATCCTTGAAAATATCCTTTTTCTATCCATTCATTGACTTTTTCTATAAAATATAATTCCTGGTATAGCGAAAGATTACCGGCAAGTTCATTTCGCCTGTCATTGATAGTTCCAACCGATTCAGGCAATTTATTAATAGTTCTTGGATTGATCTGTATCACCCATATCTCATCAGGTTTTACATCTACCCCATCAACAAAATCCCGTACCGGAGGATTCTGTGAAAACAAGCCGTCCCAGTAATCACTTTTATTGTATATGTTCAGCTCGTCCTTTTCTGTCTTAACGATAAGCTCATGATGTCTATTTTTATTGATTTTTAAGCATGCTGTGGTTTTTTTATCATCAAGTTTCAGCGAAAGGGAATTTGTCCCTCTATATACTCTTATGATTTTATCGTTACCGATTTTTTCAATTCTTGCAGTTTCAGCCCAATCAAGATTTAGATCCTGTTTCAGATATTTTATGAGCTTTTCATTATCAGTACCTGGAATTTTATTCCAGCTGAACAAATATTTGTTAATTGGAACTGCCCGTAAGAAAGTTGGTATTGCGGCTGAAGCCAGGATTGCATCAGCACTGATCCTGGCATTCTTGAAAGCACTGAAATCACCTGATAGAACATCAACCGCTCCAACGATCAACTCAGGTCTTGGATCCGTCAATGTCTTAATTTTATCAAAGTCCACCTGTTTTTCCAGAAGAGCTCTCAAATATTCCTGTGCAAAAGGAGGATACGAATAAGGACTGACCTGTGGTACAGAAACTATATCTTGAATACGGGATGCTTCAACAAACCATTCATTCAGGAGAATGTCTCCAAATGTACTCGCTGAAATATCTTTCCAGAAAGAATCCAGCAGTCTGATCGCTTTATCATTACCGCCTGTCAATAGACCATACCAGGCTAATAGGGCACAGATAGCACCACCCGATGTACCGCTTAAAGCTGAAATCTCATACTTTTTCTTATTTTCTTTCAGAATTCTTTTCAGCACTCCAGCAGTGAAAGCTGTATGACTCCCTCCACCCTGACACGCTATAGCAATTTTATTTACCATAATTTATTAAACTCCTTTAATTCAGTATGCGAATTTTCTCGGCCAGCTGCATGATCATTACCGCTATTATTCAGGGATATGTATAACCTTTATGGTACAGTGCGAAATTATTCATGAATTATATTCCAGGGGGTAGATTCATCCCCTGCCTGAAAGGAAAGCGAATAATCAATGCAATTTTTGCCTTTACCCTAAATTACAATGGATCAGGGTTCATAGGGTTGTCCATGCACAGGTTAGATGCCAGAGGCAGGGTATGCCCGCTGCCCCTTTTCTACACCAGGAAAAAGATTGATAGGTTGAAAACGGGAGAAGAGCTTGAGGTGTTGTTGAACGACGCTACAGCAAAAACCACGATTCCTGAATGGAGCAGGCAGCATGGGCACGAAGTAATAAAGGTCGAAGAATCAGGCAGCGAGCTCAGAGTGATCATAAGAAAACGCTGAACCGTCCGGGATAAAATCCAGAGGCGAAAGATAAGCCCCGGGAGGGAGTTAAAGTACAGGTTCAATTCGCTTTTTCAGGAGGCTATTCGCCCGCTTTCACTTTTGCCCCAGAGGGCATAAAATGGTATTTCTGAGTAAAAAGAGATAAACTTATCGCCATACCCTTACTCAAAGGTGTAAAACCAGCCCTAAAATACCTAAATGACCGAATTCAGGCTTAACAGTTCGTTTTGATATAATCTCTTCAGTCGCTTGCTAAACTGGATATGCAACTTTACATACTGAAGAATATAAGCAAGAGATCAGCCAAGATGAACCTGGATGTAATGGCCTCTTCAACTTTAATCCTGCTGTATCAAAGAGATTTTTGTCACTGTGTCACTGCCAAATATATATACACCTTAAAATTGGATGTTGAGTATGGCTAAAGGCATGGATGAAGCTAAGGAAATTTGTGGCAGATGTAAACAGATAAACAATGAAGAAGTATTCATGGTAGAAAAACATGACATGCTGGTATGCCCTAAATGTCAGACTTCTTTTTTTATTAAAGGAAAATCACCTCTGGAGAGATATAAAGAAAATTGGAATAATAATGCCGATGAGATATTCGTATTGGTAAGGCCAGAATTAAGCCAGGGTGATTTAGTAAATCCAAGACTATTCTTTCTTTATGAGGATTGTTATCACACAATCTTGATTGGCAGGTATAATGCTTCAATAATTATGATGGGGGTATTGCTAGAAACACTAATGAAAGAAAGAATTAACCTGAAACTTGGTGGATATTTTGAGGGCGAATATGGGCCATGTTTGAAAAAGATAAAAGTTGAAAGATTAATGGATGCTGAAGATATTGTGTTTCTTAGGTGGTTTAAAAATGAAGTAAGGAATCCCTACCAACATGCAAATGAGGCTGAGATTTTGCAAGGGGTTCTTGTACCTGTTTGGCCAATTCAGTTTGAAGGGGAGATATCTTTAGAGAAACTGAGTAAAGCTATTAAAGACACAAAATCTGGTCGGCTTAAGCCAAAATTATTACCCGCTGCGGAGATACCGGCATTTCGTTCAATTGCAAAACAAGCATATGACCGCAAGCGAGCGATAGAATTATTCAATCAGGTTTATGATTTCCTACTTGGTGCTAAAATAAAATACTTCAAACAAGAAGAATATGATGAGCACAATAAGAAGTTTGGTACTGGACTTGAAAATGTTGAACATTACAAGGTATAGGTTATAAAATTATACCATAAAAAACATAAAAATGAAATAAGTCACCTCTTGGAGTCCAAAGAATCACACGAACTCGCGTGGATTGCGACTATGCAAACATTATCATATTATCCCGCTCATATACGCCAAAATCGACTTTGATCTCTTCGATCAGGTCATAGGCAAGTGACTCATTGAGATTACACCTGTGAGTGAGACATTCCATCAAGTTTTGTCTGCAAACGGGACGGCATGAAAGCTTCTCATACAGGTATTGTTTAATCCTGTCGAATTTGTCTCTCTTACAAGTTGTACCGTTAAAATTCCCATCATCGGACACACTAAATATATTAATTACTTCATGCAGGTAATACCAATCTAACATCTGAGAAATTAATCGGGCTCGAAGGGCCTTTCCATCCTTTCAAAAGATGGTATAGTCCA
>JAPZAV010000145.1 GCA_027460465.1 Candidatus Methanoperedens sp.
ATCGTTCCGCGATAGGGCAACACAACCTGATTCTCAGTCTGATATTCCCTTATATCTTTGCTGACTGTTCCAGTACTTACACCAAGCATTTCTGCCACATCTGCCTGTGATAGAACTCCCTTCTGTTCATAGGCTTCCCTCAGAATTCGAGCAATCTTGAACTTCCTGAGTTCCTTATGAGAATAGCCGTTCTCTCTTGTTTTTCTGTCGTCATCATGCACAATCGACAAAATCACAGGAGTAATTCTCGTCTTTTCAAGCGTTTTTCCATAACTCTGTTTTTCATCAGCACATACAGCAAACCACATTGTCTGTCCTGGTTGAAGATTCCAGGCGTCCCGGTTATAGTCCTTGAAAAGCTTCTGGACATCGGTAACGAACATTTCCTGAACCTTATCTCCTCCCATGAACTTATATTCCGAAGTTAGAAGTGATTTGATGGCAGAGCCTATGCTTTTTCCTGCAATATTTGAGGTCACAGGATCATCTCCTTTTTTTTATTTTCGACTTCGATTTTTGGAGTTGATAGCAATTGATCCATTCTATCCTTGCTGATATCTCCATATTTCTGATACAGCTCAAGGTACTCATTTACCACTTTTTCAGTGCTATTTGTGAGTTCCCGGATTTGATTTGGATTGTAGCCTTTGCTGTGCAGCATCACGACTTTTGAGAATCCTATGATGTATCGTTTTATTGATTGTCCTGTGTGCCTTGTTCGTCGCTCTATCTCTGTATATTCATAACCTTTGAGATAGAGTTCCACGATCTTGGTTTTATGAGATATTGTAGGACCGATGTCCTGGATCGAACCTCTTGTGGGAATGATTATCTCATGTTTCTTAAGATAAGACATGTCCCTTTGTATCGTCCGTCTGCCGCTATTCAGGAGCAATGCAAGATCTTCCTGGACAAGAAGTCCTCCCTGATCGTATGCTTCTGTTGCAAAACGCATCATTCTGTGCTGCCTCAGTGCATGTATACCTTTTTTCTCAATGATTTCTGCATCTTCAGGATGGGATATGGTGAGCTTTACTGATACGGTTTTTATCTTGTCCAGCTGTTTTCCCGGTGGCTCGTCTTTGCTTACAGCATGATAGATTATCTGATTGTCTCCTCGCAGGTTTCCGTAATTCTCCTCTATGAATTCCTGCATCAATTGTACGAGTGAACGGCAGGTAGCTCTTGGAAATCCGTATTCTGTTTCCAGTTCATGGAAAAGCTGCTGTTCTGCGGTCTTGATCCAGACACTTCTGAATTCGGTTTTTTGTTCTGGGTTTATTGTCATGGCTACGTCCAAAATGCTGTATTCTATCTCTATTCTTAAAGAGGTAGCCATTTGGCGGAAATGTAAATTAACAAAAAGCGAAAAAGTCTGACAAAATCTTTGCGTACTTTTTGTCCTTTGCGGTGAGAATTCAAGTTACAGCGACCATAGGTTATCCTGTTCCCCTGCCCCCTCCCGATGGATGTGCGGCGCTGCTTTCGGATGGCGGTTCGACCGCTGCGGATTCCAGCGCCAGTTGGGGGTTTTCCTATGCAGCAAATCTGCGTTCATCGGCGTTCATCCCACATTCCGCACATCAATTTTGAGTGGCAGGATTTTTCCGAATACTGATTTTTAATCTCCAGGAACGCAAAGCGTAGCAGCAAAATCTTTGTGCCCTTTGAGTTCATTGCGGTGAGAATTCGAGATACAGCGCTGCAATAGGTTATTCTGTTTTCAGGGTGCCCTCCTGGTGAATATGCGGCGCTTTCGTATGGCGATCTGACCGCTTCAGATTCCGGCGCCAGCCTGAGGGTTTATCCGAATCTTCGGTCAGCGTTCATATGGAAAAGAATGATACGATGCTGGAATATACTTATATACAAATAGACAATATGAAATATTATGAATTTAGAAGTTGTCGAGAAAAGGCTTCTTGGAATGGATAATGAAATCCATATGCTGTTACAGTATATTAATAAACAGAAAAAGCGGGATACAGAGGTCGAGATTAAGGAATACGAAAATCTAAAGAAAATAATCTCAAAGCACTTGAAAGAGCCGATCGACCCAGTTGCAGAAATTAGAAAGATGAGAGAAAAGCAATATCTGATATAGCGATGAAAGTCACAACCTCATCCCCGCTCACGCTGTCGATCCTCACGAACCCGAACCTCTCGAACTGCACCACCTATCCAGTTCCTTCTGGATTCGGCTTCTTTAGTCCGCTTCCTGCATCCTGGCAAGCGTAGCCTTTATCTCAGCAATCTCGCCTCTGAGCTTATTGACTTCATGCATGAACATCTCCCGGAAGTCATCCCGCACCAGATGGATTTCCTCCTTGATTTCTCTAAAACCTGTTCTCATATCATTAAATCCTTTTTCGGTCGCTCTTAATAGAGAATCCTGCTTTTCAAGCATAGAATCCTGTTTCTCAAGCATAGAATCCTGTTTCCCAAGCATAGAATCCTGTTTCCCAAGCATCGCTGAAGTGTCTTCATTTACACCCAGCAGTACCTCTTTCATTTCGTGAATTTCAACAGTTCCCCTTGAAATGGCAGATAAAATCTCCTTCTGCAAATCTTTATCTCTTATAACCCTGAATGACCCGAATTCGCCCTTATAACTTACCTCTTCAACTTTTATTTCCTCTACAAAAATAGGATATTTCCGAATATTTATATGTTCTATGAATTCCTCAATATCTTTATCCTCCCCCTCAGCGGTTATTTCAACTCTACCATCTTTAAGATTCGTTATCCAGCCGCGTATATTCAAACCAAAGGCGAGGCGTTTGACCTCTTCCCGATAACCCACCCCCTGAACTTCCCCGCTGATAAGTGTATGTACGCGCTTCATGAACTTAACTTAACCTCATAACTTTAAGTATTTTTTGTTCATTTATGTGTAAAATACGCCACAACCTCATCCCCGCTCACGCTGTCGATCCTCACGAACCCGAACCTCTCAAACTGCACCACCTTATCCAGTTCCTTCTCCATCCCGCGCTCACCGATGCCGGTGTATTCACCGTCGGGTGAAAGAACTTTAACCTTGAGTCCCTCCAATGGTACCCAGTGGATGATACGCGCCTTCTCTTTTTTGACAAGGTCCATATCAGTGCCAATGAATTCCGCTTTCAGCGGCGCGATGCTTGTTATCCTGATATTATAGAGGTCTTTGAGACGCAATTTTTCACCCGCTTTAAGAGTATCCACGTCGTTCCTGCACACAAGTACAGTGGTTCCGGCAGGTATCTCCCTTACCCCGCCGCGCGACGGATGGAGCGGAGCCTTTGCAATTTTCGGCTGTGCACCTTCGACCTCAAGTTCAACAGGATTCCATACGAAAAAATATCTGTTCGCTATCGGGTCGATGATCTTGCGGTTCTCTGCGTAGAGAGTATCCAGGCTCAGGCTGATATCTGTTTCCCCGAGTCCCAGGTCGATCATGAACTTTCTCAGAGCTTCGGGCCTTATGCCTCTTCTTCTCATTGCCCTCAGGGTCGGAAGGCGCGGATCATCCCACCCAATATACTTCCCTTCAGCTATCGCCTTTTTGATACCGCTCGTACTTAATTTCCCGAATTCGTATATCTGCACCCGACCCCAGTGCATGGTCTTTGGATACGTCCAGCCCATGTACTCATAAACATATCTCTGCCGCCTCTCGCTATCGATCAGGTCTTTGCCTCTGATTATCAGGGTGGTTCCGAGGAGATGGTCCTCGACCGCGCTTTCAAAATCCAGCAGAGGCCAGACGCAGTATTTATCTCCCACCTCCTGCCTGGGATGGTGCGTCCTGATTATGCGGAACGACACCCAGTCGCGAATCGCAGGGTCTTTATGAGCTATATCTGTCTTGATGCGAAGCACTGCCTCTTGCTCCTGATATTCACATCTCAGCATTTTTTTCCAGTTTTCAAGATTTTTCTCAGGTTCCTGCTCCCTATGAGGACAGGGTTTTTTTGCGTCCTTTAAGGTTTTAAACACCTCCTGCTCGCAGAAACAGACGTATGCTCCTCCCCTGCGGATGAGTTCTTCCGCAACTTCATAATACCGTTGAAGCCTGTCTGATGCTATCACCACTTCATCCGGCTTTGCACCCAGCCATTCGCAGTCTTCGAGGTACCATTTATAGGCTTCAAGCATGGGTCTCTTTGTGGCAGGGTCTGTATCATCAAAACGGATGATGAGCTTTCCATTATATTTTCTGGTGTACTCCGAGTTCACAACAATGCCCCGCGCGCTTCCAAGCGTTGGCGGACCGTTTGGATTGGGCGCAAACCTCATCACAAGCTGATCATTGATCTCTAGAGGGGGAAGTCCTTTCTCAGGCTCTTTCTTTTCTTTCAATTCTTCCAGCAGCTCAGGTGCAATTTTCTGTAATTTTTCTGCACGCGACTCAGGTGTCATCTGATCTATTTCTATGAGGATCTCATTTACAAGGGCTGTGATTTCCCTGGCATGCGGGCGAAGCTCTGGATGCGCCATGACCTTGCCCATCACAGCACCTGCCTGGGGTGTTTTATCATATTTGACCGCATTCTGCAGGGCATATTTCCTGATAAGAAGTTTGATCTCTTCACTGGTTGGCATCCTGGCCTTAATCGTCACGACATATTAATAAACTTCTTCGTTTGAGAAATTCTTTTGTATCAGCAGTGCATGTCTGGAGATAATGTCTGGCGTAGTTTTCCTCGGAACAGGCGGGGGGAGAATGGTTGTTTTGAATCAGCTGCGCAGGAGCGGCGGTTTCTGGCTTAAACTGGACGGGGTGAACATTTTGCAGGATCCTGGACCTGGATGTCTTGTGATGGTGCATCAGCAGGAGCTCAAACCCTCTTCCCTTGATGCCATAGTATTGTCGCATCGGCATATTGATCATTCCAATGATATCAATGTCATGGTAGAAGCGATGACACATGGTGGGTTCCAGAAGCGCGGGCGGCTTGTTGCTCCATCTGATTGCATCAATCTTGACCCTGTGGTACTCCAGTACGTAAGACCATTTACTGAAATAACTGAAATAAAAGAAGGCATGAAGATAGAAATCGGCTCCGTTAAAATAGGATTTCCTCTAAGGAACATGCACCCTGTTGAGACCTATGGAGCCATCTATGAATTCAGCTCAGGACGGCTGGGGTATATACCTGATACTGAATATTTTCCAGCGCTTTCAGAAGCTTATAAAGGGGTAGATTACCTGATAATCAATGTGGTAAGAATGAAATCTGATAAAAATATCAGGCATCTGAACATGAACGAGGCGGCTGAGCTGATCGATGCCATAAGACCGGGGAAAGCGATACTGACTCACTTTGGACTGCAGGTATTGAAGGCATCACCTCGTCTTCAGGCCAGGATCATCTCGGAAAAAACAGGTGTTGAAGTTATAGATGCCCATGACGGTCTGGTTGTGGATTTTGATGAGAAGGAAAGCCTTGAAAAATGGCTCTAAAGCTTTCTTTTCACAGACTCAACCTTTTCCATCATCCCTTTAGGATAATCTCTTCTATCATCAATTGTGAGATGCGTGACGATCCTTTTTATACCTTTATTGACAAGCGCCTCATGAGCTGCTTTTGCAGCATTGAAAGCCTCATCAATCGAAGATACTTCCATCACAGTGCCCATGGGAGTCAACTGATATTTGACGCCTGATTTCTCAATTGCCTTCACGACCTCAGAAATATGCGCGCTCATGCTCGTGCTTCCCGTGCCCAGCGGCACGATCTCAAGTTGAGCCGTAATGATTGGTTTCATGTCTAACCTCCATACAGTTGTTGGTCAAAGAGGGCAAAAATAGTTTCGGTTGGATATATCCCTGTTCACAACTATCAAGTTTCATTTTTATTAAATTTATATAAAAAAAAAGGATTTAAGTAGTAATAAAGCGAATTAATAGCGGAGGCTGATTATGACTAAAGAGGAATTATTAGAAAAAGTGAAAGCTTCCCGTCCATCTGTGACCGTTGTGGGTCTGGGCGGTGCTGGAAGCAACATAGCCACATGGATCGCGGACAAAAAGCTTGCAGGCGGTAAGATAATTGCAGCAAATACTGATGCAGGTCACCTCTATGAGATGACCAGGGCAGATACGATCATGTTACTCGGAGAAAAGCTGTGCAGAGGTCATGGCTGCGGAGGCTATCCTGAAAGGGGGGCTGAGGCTGCCAGAGAAAACCTTGCTCAGATAAAGGAAGAATTAAAGGGTACCAATCTTGTATTCCTGGTAGCCGGTCTCGGTGGCGGCTCAGGCACAGGGGCGATTCCTGTTTTTGCCCAGGTGGCAAGAGATGCGGGTGCCCTCACAATCGCATGCGTGACGATACCGTTCACCATCGAAATGACCAGGCGTGAAAAAGCAAGGGAAGCCATAAAGGCGCTGGCAGAAGTGTGCGATTCAATCGTTGTGATCGATAACTCGAAGCTCAGGGAAGTCGCAGGCAACCTGCCTCTGAAGGAGGCGCTTGCTGTGGCAAATGCTCTTGTGGGTTCGTTTGTGAAGAACCTGACCGATACTATAACACAGCCAAGCCTTGTGAACCTTGACTATGCCGATCTTCGCGCTGTCATGGAACGCGGAGGAATAGCATCCATAGGCATTGGTGAGGGTGATGGCAGCAACCGCGTAGAAAAGGCTGTCTCGCAGGCGATCTCGACCCCATTGCTTGATATCACGGATGTTTCGAATGCGTATGGTGTGCTTATCCATATTGTGGGAGGCGAGGATATGACGCTCGATGAAGTTGCGATAGCCGGAGAGCAGATAATGGAGAAGGTCTCGAACACAAAGCGTGTGATATGGGGTGCAAAGGTAGACCCATCACTGACAGGTGCGGTGCGCGTGATGGCAGTGCTCACAGGAGTATCATGTCCTTTCCTTGGAGAGATAAAGCAAAGACCTGTTCCTGTTCCAGTTAAGATCCCGAAAGAGATCGTAAAGCCAATAAGGGAAGCAATGGAACATATTGCAAAGGCACAGGAAGAACTGCCGCGCGAGACGATATCCAAGGCTGCGGTGTTCAGCAAGGAAAGAGCCTGATCAGGAAGGCTGTGCCCCAGCCTATCTTTTTTTCAACAAGCGACAAAAATAGCCTGTATGTTCAGCAATATATACATCTTTTAGTAAATATCGGTGTGGTGAATAAAATCTTGAATCAAAGAAGGGATCGTTTTTGTCGAACATGAGGAGGGCAAGAATTCATTAGATGATTTTGTTCGAAAAACAGCTAATTACCGGATCTGGGTAGATGAAGCTGGAGTGGGGCGCATCCGCGTCCTGAAAAGGATCAATTTCAAGACTCTTGTCGCCCTTTTCGAAGAGCTTCACGGCGAGATAAAAAAGAGAATTGCAGGGAATTCTGGAAAGGTTCATATCGTTTTCTATATTTCGAAATCCCTCTACAATGACATGTCTATCAATGCAAAAGAGTTCCTGGGATTCTGTCAGTCCTGCATGGGCATCAAGTTCGAGCTTGTTTTGATAGAGCTATAAAAAACAGAACTTTTACGACAATAATTTCCTCATTCTTCCCTTTTTCCGAACCAATATCCCAAAAATAGCCTTTTTGCGCAGATTAAATACCCATGCCGTGAAAGAGATATCTGGTGATTCAAAATGAATCCAGATAAAACACAAAGAAGGGATCGACGTTGTCGATAGAAAAGTTGTAGAACAAACCGCAAATATGGGGGTGTATTAGATGGCTCGTGATATAAGCGCATCTAATATTTCTATTCTTATATCAACCGTGATGCCTTTGGCAGGCTTGATCTGAAAAGAGATGACCATGTGAAGGTCATTTTCCCTAGCAGCAATGTTGTGCTTGCGCCAGCGGAACCGAAATATTCGTTCAGCTCCCCTAACTTCTTTCAGGGAAAGGTGGAGGATGTGAAAGAGAATATTGTGACCCTTAACATCGGTAGCAATAAAATTGTAGCGAATCTCCAGCCCTGGAAAGCAGAATGGAAAAAAGGGGACGAGGTACGGGCTATCGTGAGACCAGAGGACGTACTAATTGCCAAGGAATATCCGGAACACAGGTAAGAGCAGGTAATATGCCCCAGCATGAGGAATCTCGATTCACGGCACGGGCAACCATCGGCATTGGAGGAGAGAAAACAATCTCTCCCCGTCCCTGAATGCAACTTAACTCTTTCAGGGCGCATATAACTCATCCCGAACTCCCGTGAGCTTTATGAAGAAAAAATTACATTGAGAGTATCTTAAGAAAAAGTTCAGTAAAAACTAGAGTGACTGAAAACGAGGTAGCAAGGGTTGTAGAGAAGTTATGTCAAAGATAAATATGAAAGACGAAACCAGAAAAAAAGCATTAAAAGAGTTCATCAACAGCATAAAAACAAAGCATGGAACTAAAATAGACCGCATAATCCTGTTTGGATCTTATGGGAGGGGAGATTATCGAAAAGAAAGCGATATAGACGTGCTTGTTATCTGGAAAGGCAATGAGATCGAGGGGTGGAATTCTCTGGAAAGGGAGGCTGTTGAGGTTCTATTTAAATACGGTTCTTTTATATCTTTAAAAATAATATCACCCGATGAATTCAGCGCAATGAAGGAAATGGATTTTCCATTTATAAAGAATGTTTCTGCGGAAGGTGTTGTGCTTGGATAGAGTCCAATACTATCTTAAAGAAGCTGACGAAAAGCTCGATTCAGCAAAACTATTACTGCAAAATGGGTATTTCAAAGATGCAGTAAGTCGGGCATATTATTGCATGTATAATGCGGCAAGAGCGCTGCTGCTTACCAAAGACCTGTCTCCCAAGACTCATAAGGGACTTATTTCCAAGTTTGGGGAAGAGTTCATGAAGATGGAGGACGATGCCAAAAATTATGCCACAATTCTCCACAAAGCCGAAGATTTGAGGGAGATGGCTGATTATGGTGTATATAAAGAAATATCAAGAGATATGGCCGAAAGTGTTATCGATGATGCTGAATCATTCCTAAAAAAAATCCGTGAAGTATTGAAGCGATGATTCCGAGGTGCGGGAAATAGAAGTCTTTTCTGTCAATGTTTGCCGCAATTATTCGGTTTTTGTAATCACTGCAGCAATTATCACCCGATTCTCCGCATATTTATAGAGACCTCTCCATCTGCCCTTGCTCATCAAGAGCAGGTGAAATAATGAAAATAAGAGGCAGGTCGAAAGGCTTTCTAAACAATTCGAGGCTGGATCTATGAAGGGGAAATTCATCGTGATTATCCTGGCAGCGGTTCTGACAGGTGGATTATTTTCAGGATGTGTGGAAAGACCTGAAGCCGACGTTCAGTCAGCATCCCAGGAGCAGAGGGGCACGATAATGCTCTCCGGAGCATTCGCGCTGTATCCCATGGCTGTACGATGGGGTGAGGAATTCACAAAACTGCATCCCGGAGTCAAGGTTGAGGTCTCGGCAGGAGGGGCAGGCAAGGGTATGACAGACGCACTGAATGGTTTTGTGGATATAGGCATGATCTCAAGAGACATCGATATATCTGAGATAGAGAAAGGTGCGTATCCAATCGCTGTGGCAAAAGATGCTGTGGTTCCCACCATAAATTCCAGAAATCCTGTTCTTGACGATATACTGAGCAAGGGCATCAAGAGGAAGATTTTTGCAGATATCTACATCAACGGCACTGTAAGAACCTGGGGCGAGGTCGTGGAAAGAACAGAAATAAAAGATGATATCCACGTATATACAAGAAGCGATGCCGCAGGCGCTCCTGAGATATGGGCAAAGTACCTGGGCAGGAAGCAGGAGAATCTGAGAGGCATAGGCATACACAGCGACCCTGGACTGCTGAAGGCTGTGCTGGATGACCCTCTCGGCATAGGGTTTAACAATTATAATTACGTTTTCGATATGAAGACAGGGTTGCCTGTAAAGGGCATACAGATAGCGCCATTCGATGTGAACGAGAACGGTATCGTTGATCCGGATGAGGATATAAGTACCAGGGAAAAGACCATTTCTGCAATCGAGAAAGGAGTGTTTCCTCATCCGCCAGCGAGGGTTGAATATTTCGTGACAAAGGGCAAACCTTCTGGTCTAAAAGCAGAGTTCATAAAATGGACGCTCACGGACGGTCAGAAGTTCCTGAAAGAAGCAGGATACATCGAGCTGCCGCAAGAAACACTTGATGGTGAATTGAAAAAGCTTGAATGAACAATTTCAGGACTGGCTCATGAATATCAGGAAACTAAAAGATATCATTGCAGGCAGGCTTATACTTGCATCTGCCATTTTCTCTGGGCTGCTTGTTTTCATAATCGCAGCCGTACTTTATTCGAGATCAATATCCATCCTGAGTGCAAAATCCCTGTCAGAGTTATTCCTGGGGATCACATGGCTGCCATCCCAGGGAGAGTTCGGCTTCTACCAGTTCATCCTGGGCACGATCTACGTGACCGCACTTGCCATGGTGTTTGCCATACCTCTTGGCACACTGAGCGCAATATACCTTGCAGAATATGCACATGAGAGTATGAGATCAAAGATCCTGCCGCTGATAGATATGCTTGCAGGCATACCTCCTGTAGTGTACGGGATGTTTGGAGTGCTCATCATTGTACCTCTTGTAGCTGATATCGCACGAGTATCAGGAAAACTCGGGATACCGGGATTGACAGCAGGCAGCTACTCAACAGGTTTCAGCCTGCTTGCCGGAAGCGTTGTGCTGGCGATAATGATCTTTCCTATCATCATCTCGATCTCGTACGAGGTTCTCAGGTCAGTGCCCTCTGAAGTAAGGGAGGCATCTTTATCGCTTGGAGCCACACGGTGGCAGACCATAAAACACGCGGTGATAAGGACTGCACTTCCAGGTCTTGCAGCAGCGGTGATCCTCGGTTTCTCCCGCGCCTTCGGCGAGACCATAGCAGTTCTCATGGTGGCCGGGATTGCGCTGAACAATATTCCATCCTCAGTGTTTGATGCCGTATATCCGCTGCCTGCACTGATTGCTCTTAACTACGGAGAGATGATGTCCATACCTCTGTACGATTCGGCACTGCTTCTGGCAGCCCTTATCCTGATGGCGATCATCCTGATCTTCACTCTGACTGCACGGTTGATATTGATTCGAATGGGAGGTGCCCATGGATAGATTGCTCGAAGAAAAGTTTTTTAAGCTTCTCATGCTCTTATCGCTGGCCATAGTGGTGGGAAGTCTCTTCATGGTTGTCACCGTGATAGTCTGGAAGGGTGCTCCTGTGATGACGATCAGCATGTTAACGCAGACTTCAAAAGGAGGATATTACCTTGGCGGAACTGAAGGTGGTATTCTGAATGCCATAGTGGGCTCTCTCTACCTGGGGTTCGGGAGCATGTTCCTTGCCCTGATGATAAGCCTGCCCGCAGCCCTGGCTCTGCAGAAAGATTACATCGGCAGAACAAAAGCCGCGTATTATATCAGGCTCTCCCTTGATATCCTGTGGGGAATACCATCCATAGTATATGGAGCCTTCGGCTTCATTGTCATGCTCTACTTTGGCGTAAAAGCCTCGCTTCTTGGCGGGATCATCGTCCTGACACTTCTGCAGATGCCCATCATGATCCGTGCAATGGACGAGGTAATAAGATTGGTCCCTCAGGAGCTGAAAGAGGCATCGTATACCCTTGGAGCAACAAAGCTTGAGACCACCGCTGCCGTTGTGGTCAGGCAGGCATTGCCAGGGATATTGACTGCTGTGCTTCTGGGATTCGGCAGAGGTATAGGAGATGCGGCATCCATTCTCCTGACAGTCAACTATACTGACAATCTGCCGGGCTCACTCCTTGATTCTGCGGCTTCGCTGCCCCTGGCTGTGTTCTTCCTGCTGAGCATGCCTTCTCCTGAGGTGCAGCAGCGGGCATACGCCAGCGCACTTGTACTTCTTATAATCGTACTTGCACTCAGTATAACATCTCGATATTTATCCAGGAGATTTATGAAAAACATAATCAGGTGATTGAATGAAAAGCCATATCAGTATCAGGAACGTGAACGCATTCTATAGCGATCATCAGGCTTTAAAGGGCATAACCGTTGAAATACCGGAAAAGCAGATAACTGCCATAATAGGCCCGAGTGGATGCGGGAAAAGTACATTGCTCAAATGCTTCAACAGGCTTATTGATCTCACAGACGGAGCAAGAGTTTCCGGGAAAATAATCGTGGATGACATGGATGTTCTCAACCACAGCATTGATATCACAGACGTAAGGCGAAGGATGGGTTTGCTTCCGCAAAAGCCAAACCCTCTTCCAATGTCGATTTATGACAACGTGGCTTACGGGCCAAGGATACATGGCATCAAAGACAAAAAGAAACTGGATCAAATGGTGGAGAAATACCTGAAAATCGCCGGTCTGTGGGATGAAGTTAAAGACCGCCTCAAGTCGCCAGCATCGAAACTTTCCATAGGTCAGCAGCAGAGGCTCTGCCTTGCAAGAGGGCTTGCGGTGGAACCTGAAATAATCCTGTGCGATGAGCCCACGTCAGCCCTTGATCCTGTATCGTCGCAGCATATCGAGCAGCAGCTTTTGAAACTCAAGAGCGATTATACCATCGTGATAGTCACCCACAACATCCATCAGGCGATGAGGCTTGCTGATTATGTGATCCATCTATACCTGGGCGAGATCGTGGAGCACGGTGCTGCGAATGAGGTGTTTGAAAATCCGAAGGAAGAGAGGACGCGGGCATATATAGACGGGACATTCCTTTCAGACATGAAAGTTGATGAAGAGATAGATCTGAAAGGAAATGTGTGCCCTTATAATTTTGTATATGCAAAGCAGGCGCTGCATGCACTTCCGAAAGGAAAGATCCTGAGGATGATCGTGGACGACCCCACTGCAGTGACCGAAGTGCCAAGAGGCATGGAGGCTGATGGTCATGAAATACTGAGCGTAAAACAGAGAAATAAAAAGGAATGGGAGATAATCATAAAAAAGCAGTGATGACGCCTTATCAGGGATCAGGGAAAAATACTTTATCCGCGCAGCCAATGAAGAGAATGTAAAAATGTCAGGGGAGGATTTCATGAGCTTTGACTGCATCATAATCGGGGCTGGAGTGATAGGCAGCTCAATCGCCTATCACTTGAAAAGGTCGATGCCCGATAGAAAGATACTGCTCCTTGACAAAAATCGCACTGCAGGCGCAGGCAATACCTCCAAAAGTGCGGCGCTTTACCGCAACTTTTTTTCATCCAGGACAGGTCGAATGCTGGCAGGCAGTTCAATAAAATATTACCTTGAACTGGGTGATAAGGTCAATCTCATGCCCACAGGTTATCTCTGGCTGTTCTCTGAGGAACAATGGAGAGCATCTCAAAAACCCATCCATCAGCTTGACCCTGAGAAAGATAGATTTGAGATAATGGACAGGGAGGGGATAATGGAAATCCTGAAAATAAACTGTGATGCTAAAGTTCCGTTCCCTGATATCCATGCAGGGATCTACTGCCATCTGTGCGGCTCAATATCTGCCATGGCACTTGCGCAGCACTATGTTTCTGAGTTCATATCTATGGGCGGCGAGGTCAGTTTTGATACTGAGATCAGGGAATTCATTCTGACAGGACAGGATAGCAGATATGCTCCATGGGACAATATCTCAATAAGCGAGGTTGTGGACAACAAAGGCAATACCTATCATGGAACACAGTTTGTGATAGCCACAGGAGCCTGGACACATGATCTTCTTGCCCCTGTCGGCATCGCCTCAGGCGTACTTCCCAAAAAACGCCAGCTTTTTGCACTTAATATAAAGGATCCTGGCCAGTTCCTGGTAGATCCCGGTTCAGCAAGAAAACCTGCGATCATACTGCCGGCAGGAGGGGTTTATATTAAACTCATTCTGGATAGAAATATCCTTGTTTTTGGCTGTGCAGATGATCTGGGACAGCCTTTCCTGATGTCAGATCCAGAGCCTGATCCTCTTTATTTTAGCAAAGCGATCGAGCCTGTCATATCGCACTATTTCCCTCTGCTCAAAGATTATGAGTTATCGCTCAAATGGGCTGGATATTATGCATATCACTGGCCTGACATGAACCCTGTTATCGAATCAGTGGCGAATCTTACATGGGTCAGCGGAACTTCAGGGAGCGGTATAATGAAAGCAGATGCCGTGGGTCGAATTGCAGCCGCAAAGTTGCTGGGATATGAGGAAGCGCTGCTGGCAGATGGGGAGAAGTTCAAAGTATCCAGGCTTTCATTGCGCAACAGAGATGTGGAGATGGAAGACCTGATCATTTGATCTCGTTATTTGCTGGCTGTGTCCAGCAGTCAGAATTACGCCTTGCCACTTCAACATGCGATACGGGATTGCTCGATGTCCTCAATAAAAAGTTCGAGAATGGAAACAACGTGAAAATTTTGACGATCTGTGAAGGAACCGGTAAAGCCATTGCCACCGGAGAACCAGCAGACGTGGTCATGGTACATGCACCTGACCTTGAACTGAAAACTCTCGCTAACGGCAGTCTCATAAACCGCAGCTATATGATGCACAATTATTTCGTTATAATCGGACCCGGGCAGGCATTTCGACTATCCTGCCCGTGATGGCTTCATATGTCTTTAACCGCAGGTCAAAAAATTCTTGGTGGATTCAAAACTGGATTTTTCCACATTTAAGCCTGGCTTGCAGCGCAGGGATACGATTTCATCCACATCCTGGATATGCTGGTAAATGTATCTGCGTATATCTTTGCCGCATTTTTTACAGGCTCCAGAATCTCCTTAAACGGGCTGAATGTGGGTGTGTTCTCAAAGAAGTTGACAAATGCCTTTTCATATGTTTTTGCC
>JAPZAV010000146.1 GCA_027460465.1 Candidatus Methanoperedens sp.
GAACTCATATCAGAATCCATACCTCCGCAGTGATCGTTCTCTTCCGAGTGCATCATCTGCTCAGGGCAGTTTTTCGACATATCCTTCATCATCTCTGGAGTGCATTCATGATCTTCCGCATCCTTAGTTTTCTCACTCGAATTCTGCGCCAGTGCCACAACAGCACCGAACACCAGCAGAATCCCGAGAATTCCAATAACTAACACAGTCTTCTTTTTCATATTTCTCACCTCTTTGTAAAATACCATATCGCTGCGAACGCAATCAACATAATTATCAGGTGCAGCCACATACCTGCAGCACCACCGCCACAGCAGCCCCCGCCGTGGGCTTGCTCTTTTTCGACAGAATTTTTTTCATTGCCTGTTTGATCTGCTTTGATATCTTTATCTGTTTCTTTCGGTTTACCGCAGCAATCCATTTTTTCAATTCTCCTGTGTGATTATCTTTTATGTATAGTTTCTATTAATGGTCATTTTGCTTTAAATTAGTAAGATTTTTCATTAAATTTCTTTACAATTTTTAAGCAAAATTTATATCATTACTGATCTGATTGATTATAAGTTATAATTCACAATCAGAACAATAATAAATAAGTTATAAAGTTAAGGGAGGTTAATAATATGAGATGGTTGATAAAAACAACTGCGTTTCTTCTGGCAGTGGTAATGCTCGCTGTGCCCGTTCTTGGACAGATGGGAGGCGGGATGGGGGGCGGAATGATGGATGATGAGATGATGCGTGGAAAAGCAAAAGACATGATGATCAGGGGCAATGAGATGCGCAGTTCTCAGGGCATGATGGGAATGGGATTCATGCACAGCCAGGGCAGCAGCTATGGAAATTACGTCACTTTTTCTGTGGATACCAACACGGGTGCAGTTATGGATTATGGTATCCTGGGCGTCACAGTTTTTGATTCTATAAAAGTTGCAGGTTTCAATTTTAAGGAATCAAAATCCGAGGGTGCACTGACAGGAATCATAAACAGAGATGGATCTGTGGTAATACAACTGCATGATAATCCTGCGTCTGTAATCAACATAGGAACAAAAGCAGCAGCGACGGTCACCTTTGACCTTGCAGACGGCGTAAAAGCCTCAAAAGAAGACAATATGGTGAAAATAGAAGCAGGTGAACTGACCGCATTCATTGTTTCAACAAATACTACATCAATAAATATTGCGGGAAAAGAGGTCAGAATCGAGTTCAACAGAGGAAATGCTGTTTTCAGGGCTTTGCCAGTGAACATGCAGATGGACGGGATGAATCAGAGGTTCATGGGAGAGATGATGAGCAACAGGGCAGGTGCTGAGGTCTCTGTGGGGATATCAGATAAATATTCTATCGTCAATTATTCCGAGAACATGAACATAATGATGGGATCAATAAACAGAAACCGAATGAGGATGATAATTAATTCCACCGACCCGTCAGGTAAATTCATCATTATGAACCTGGACAACAGTTCAATGATGTGGTCCCAGGGACAGAGAATACGCCTCTATCTTGATAATATGCCGATGAGGCAGGTCATGACCTCTGACGAACTATACAACGCCAGAGATTCCTCCTTCTGGCTTAACATGTCAGGCGGGAACCGCATGCAAGCAATGATGTATATAGCGAATTTCTCTGAACGCGTGGTGGATATCGTGGTGGAAGAAGAAGGTACGCCAACACCAGCCGGAACTCCTGTAAAAACACCTGTTCCAACACCCTCAACACCCGGATTTGAAATCGTGCTCGGAGTACTGGGCGCAGGTCTTGCATATGGTTTGAGAAGAAGATGATGAAAGCTGCGATCATAGTATGACCATCGGAAGCTGCACATATGACTGAAGACGAAATCGATGCCCTTGAAAAGGAGATGGTGGAGGAACTGAAGAAACCGAAAGGCAGACGGGTTCTTGTCTGTCCGGTCTGCGGCTCCACTGAAGTTACATATTACATGGGTCTGAAAACTGGCTACCAGTACCAGTGCAAGAGCTGTAATTACGTGGGCGCCCTTGTGCTGGAGAAGGATATTATTTAATTTATTTTAAATAGGAAAATGGATTGAAGTATGAAAGAATATGATCTAATTGTACTGGGCAGCGGCTCTGCTGCTTTTGGGGCAGCGATAAAGGCCGTGGATCTGGGCGCAAAGGTAGCAATGATCGAGCGAGGTACTGTGGGCGGTACCTGCGTGAATGTGGGCTGCGTGCCGAGCAAGCACCTGCTCAGAGTGGGAGAGATCAATTACTATAAGAACCATGACCATGCCGGGCTGGATGTCAGATCATCCCTTAACTTTGCAGGCACGATAAACGAGAAAAGAGAGATCGTGGAGAGCTTGAGAAAAGACAGGTATATTGATGTGGCTGAGGCGTTAGGTATTCCAATATTGAGAGGACAGGCAGCTTTTATTTCAAAAAATGAAGTTAAAGTGAACGGCAAGAACATATACGCAGATAAGTTCGTCATTGCGACCGGTTCCTCGCCTCATATTGTCCCGATAAAAGGCATAAACAAAGTGGAATATCTAACCAATGTCGAGGCTATGGAGCTGTCCGAACTCCCAGAATCAATGATTGTGATCGGCGGAAGGGCCCTTGGTCTGGAATTTGCCCAGATGTTCGCTCACTTTGGAACAGAAGTAACAGTATTGCAGAGAAGTCCAGGGATCATACCTGAAGAAGAGCCCGTAATCTCGGATCATCTCAAAGGCTATCTTGAGGAAGAGGGCATAAATATTCAAACAGATACGAGCCTGAAAAGTGTGAGGAAAAAAAGAGTCAATGTCACGGTAACAGTAATGGTCGGGGAGAATAAGAAAGAATTTGAGGCTGAAAAGCTGTTGATGGCAACAGGCAGGAAGCCCAATACTCAAGACCTGGGTCTGGAAAGAGCAGGTGTTAAAGTTGATAAGAAAGGTGCAGTAGTAGTAGATGATGAAATGAGGACCTCTGCCCCCAATATCTGGGCAGGAGGCGATGTTCTTGGCGAACCCATGCTTGAAACTGTGGCAGGTAAAGAAGGCTCTATTGCAGCCGAAAATGCCCTGACGGGAAGAAGAAAAAAGATGGATCTTTCTGCCGTGCCTCACGCCATATTTACAACACCCCAGGTAGCCAGTGTCGGATTGATAGAGAAAAAGGCAGAGGAGAAGGGCGTCAGGTGCAGGTGCAGCACCATTCCGATGGAACTTGTTCCAAGAGCGGTACTTGCAAAAGATGCGCGTGGGCTGGTCAAAATGGTAATTGATGCAGAAACAGAACGCATAATTGGTGTGCATATACTGGCATCGCTGGCGGCAGATATGATTCACGAAGGAGTGCTTGCGGTAAAGTATGGATTGACGATTGATGATATTATTGATACAGTCCATGTTTTCCCCACAATGACAGAGGCAGTCAAGCTGGCTGCACAGTCCTTCAGAAGGGATATCAGCAAGATGAGCTGCTGTGCTGAATGAAATCCGAAACCTAACGGTTCTCATGACCGAAACCTAACGGTTCTCGACTCCCACACAACACGTATCGCGAAGCGATACGTGGACACGCCCTCGCAGCAGCCGGGTTTGCAGGACTGAGGAGTGTCACAAAATACTTTCCCCCGCCGCGGCACCGGGCATCGTCAGGGGCGCCCGCAGGATGGGCTTTTTTCCTTGCGGATTTGAAGACGTGCCGCTTTTAGACCGGGATGCGGCGGGGGGAACTGAGCGGTTCGCATGTGGCGGGGCAGTGTGGTTGTGCCTGAAATCATCAGGTTTATATTATTATACCTTCATTTAACATTAGAGTGATTCTTATGAAATTTAAAGTAGTCCTGGAGCCTGCAGAAGAAGGAGGTTATGTAGTATATGTGCCCTCACTTCCTGGGTGTATTTCTGAAGGTGATACTAAGGAAGAGGCTTTGATGAATATTAAAGAAGCCATAGAACTTTATTTAGAACCATCTGAGATGCCTGTTCTGGGAAAAAGCTCTGAATTAGCTGAAGTCGCAATTTAACGATTATGAAATTGCCATCAATTTCAGGCAAAGAAGTTATTAAGACTCTAAAAAAGGCTGGTTTTGTTGTTGTCCGGCAGCGCGGAAGCCACGTAAGATTAGAAAAAGCTTCAGACGGTGATGTCATAAAAGTCACTGTCCCGCTTCATACCCCATTGAAGAAAGGGACGCTTTGCAGAATCGTTAAAGATGCAGGATTTACCACAGATGAGTTTATTGATTTGTTATGAAATTATAAACAAACATTCATGAGAATCTAAAACCAACGTTTTCTTGAGATGCCAGGCAGAAAGTGCATCATCAGGTTGCGCTGCTTTATCTGGATTTTTATCCCTGAAATCCCTGTGACGCTTGCTTCTGCTGCCGTATTCTGGTCTCGTCGTAATGACCCCTTGGATAAGCCCCTGGCATTCCATACACTTCAAGCTAAGCAAACGGGTAGAAACTAAAAACTCTCAAGATCCAGTCAGAGTGCCGCTGAAAAGTCTTATATATTTATCACTGTCCAATTATTAATACCGCGGCTCCGATATGTTCCCGAAACTTTATAATTCCACGCCCTCCATCCTGCTCAGTTCGGTTGTGCTCTTCTGAATGAACTGCTCATTCCTTGAGCGGGTATAAAATCTTCTGGTGCTGTTAAATCGAAAAGCAAAATAGCTACCTAGGTCACAGAGTTATTATTTCTCTGTGTTCTCTGCGCCTCGGCGGCTATTATTTTTAGTCAGAACCAGACTATTTTACAGTCCCGCCCCATTCCTCTTACTGCTCCTCGCAGCAGTCTGGTTTGCAGGACTGAGAGGTTGGCAGAATACTTCCCTCAGCCGCGGCGCCATGGTCTCATCAAGGGCGCCAGCAGGATGGGCTTTTTTCCTTGAGGACCTGAAGACGTGCCTCTTATGGTCAGAGGGCAGCGGGAGGTATCTGATCAGTTCGCCCGCTGCGGGGCAGGTTGTGCTGGCTCTTGAAGTCAGGTATATCTCGGAGGCCGGGATGAAACCTGGGGTCTAGTAAGTTTTATTCGCTTTTTTTTTCTTCTTTTCTTGCCATTAATGCATAGATCAGGTTCATTGTTAAGAAGATCTTTATATTCTCATTATGTCCACTTCAATCCCTTCAAAATCAGCATCTTTCCCTGCCACCAGGGTAGCTTTGAGGTGATTCGCAGTTGCCGCGGCAAATGCATCAGCCAGCGGGATATTGTGGTGCGCCTTCAGTTTTCCAGCTTCTCTCCACAGGTCATTGTCCTTTATTTCATGCGGCGACAATCCAAAAGAGAGCAGATTTTCCACTGTTTGCTCCGCAATCCTGGGGCTTTTGCTGTATAGAATGTAATAAAACTCGGTCAGATTAATGATGCTGATATAGCCTTTGACTTTTCTATTCTGAACATGCCTGAGCAATTCCAGCACCTTGGCAGCGCCGTCCTCGCCTAGATAGAATTTCAGGATTGCCTCGGTATCAAAGACGTATTTCAAAGTTCCTCCAGTGCTTTTTCTCGCTTTTTATCTTTTTTTCGGGCTTCACGCAGGAGCTCTTCTGCTTTCATATCAAATAATCCCTTAAGACTCCCCATTTCATCCTCAGGTTCGGGAGCGGGCAGTATTAGCAGTCCTTTATCAGTATCGGCTATGAGCACACGTTTTTTAAGCTTGTATCGCCGCCGCATTTCAGCAGGGATTGTCGCCTGACCTTTTGATGTAATACCAACGATTTTTCGTTTTGATTTCATTTTCAGTAATACCTTATTTGATAGGTAATACTTAATTATTGCGGTAATAATAATTTTGTAGAAAGGTTTTTATCTCGTTATCAAGCTGCTGCATAATTATCACAGTCTGATTCTTAATGTCGCTGCGCCGATATGTTCTCGAAGCTGCATAATTCTCCGCTCTCCATCCCCTGCCTGCTCAGATCGGCTGTGCTCTTCTGAATGAGCTGCCCGTCCCTTCCTCATGCCCGACTCCGCGCCCTTGCAGCAGCCGGGCTTTCCCCGGATTGAGGGGCTTGACAGAATACTTCCCTCCACCTCGGCGCCAGGGCATTGTCAGGGGGCTGGGAACTCGCTCGCAGGATGGGGTTTTTTCCCTGCGGATCTGAAGACGTGGCGCTTCTAGTCAGGGAGCGGCGAGAGGTATAAGATCATCAGGTAGAGAATCTGAGCATACAAGAGTTGAAAGGAGAAGCCAGTTCAGCGAAGTGCATGAAACTGCAATTCGAGAAATTGAGGCAGGTGCCACCGTCTCGAAGTTAAAATAGAACGTGAAAAGAAACGGTATGCAGGTCTCGTTTTTTACGTGGTTTGTAATTCTTTCATGTTTCTCCTTTTATTTTTTTTAGCAGCCACGCCATATTCTCTCCGAGATTCTTCATATTCCGGATTCCTTCATCATCTTTATTAACATCCCCTATTTCTCTTCCCATGCCCATGTTCCAGTAACTTGAACCGGGAACGATCATCTGATTGATCTGGAAGAAATGATTGATAGAGTCAAAAGCATGTATTGCGCCTCCTCTTCGCACTGCAACCACAGCGGCGCCTACCTTTCGTTTGAACATGAAACCATTGGCTATTGCCGTGAAACCTGCACGCTCTATCAGAGCCTTCATTTCTGAGGTTACATCGGCGAAATATGTTGGTGAACCGAGGATAATTCCGTCGGCTTCCATCATTTTTTCAATACAATCATTCACGATATCGTTCTTGACCGCGCATTTTCTGTCCTTTGTTTCAAAACATTTATAGCAGGCTGTACATCCCTGGATTTTCCTGCCTGCAAGCTCCACCAATTCTGTTTCTATGCCTTCTTTTTCCAATTCAGTGAACACATGGTTTATGAGAATTGAAGTATTGCCCTCTTTTCGGGCGCTCCCGTTAAATGCTATTACTTTCATAGTGACTCTAAAAATCAAGTGGCTTAACCAGATATTCCCTCAGTTTAATATCAAAAAATCTATTTGAAGAATTAGCTTTGATCACGGCTGCAGTATCCGCTCCCCTGCCTGTTCCAGCCACAGCAATAATATCTGAGAATGGGATCAATCCAGCGTCGGCACTCATAGCCACTATTTCAACAACTACTTTTGTTCCCTGACCAAAAATTCTCAGGGTATCAGCCACGATCTGCTCGTAAGCCTGAGAGCCTCTCTCCTTAAGTGCAGTCCCAAGACCTCTCAAAACCATAGTACCTGTATGAACCTTTCCACCCATGCTCTCGATTTTCTTTTTTATTTCCGGATCAAATGTTTGAAGATCTGGCTCTCTGATACCTGTATTATGGGTAACCACGATCAGTTTTATTCCTGTATCTTTCAGCATCCGGGCAGCAGCAAGTCCTGTATCTCCAAAAGTTGATGCAACAACGATATGACTTATCCCACGCTTTAATGCCTCTTCTTTAGCAATTTGCAGAGTTCTTTGAGTGTTCTCTTTACCTGCTTTTTCAAAATACATTTTGTTCACCTTTTCTCAGTATCAGATCAACCGTGTAGGCTCTTCATATCGAATCTTTCTTTTTTTCTTCGAATTTTTCCTTATTTATTTCTCCTTTTGCATACCTTTTCTTCAGGAATGATTGATACCCAATTATTTAAACTGTTTGTGTAAGTATCGCAGGTTAGTAAAAGATCAGCAGATAGTTATAAGGTCCGGCGTTTGATCTTTCAAAAAATGTGAATCCATTTCCATAACATGTATCGATGACCTCTTTCTCATCTAGCCGCTCTTCAAAGGGAGGACCAAAATCCATTACCATTTTTTTCCAGTCTATGATCACCAGCCGCCCATTCGTATTAAGAACACGTTTTACTTCTTTTAATAAAGATAATTTGTCTTCAAGTTCATGAAAAACATTAGCCATCAGAAGGATATCCACAGACATATCAGAAAGTGGAATAGAAGATTCTTCTGAGAAAATGGCTTCGATGTTAGTGATTTTTTCTTTTTTGATCTTATCACCGAGAATATCAAGCATTTCCTGCTGGATATCGAGCGCAAACACTTTTTTAACTCGCCTTGAGGCAGGAATCGAAAAAAACCCTGTCCCACAGCCAAGGTCCGCAACCACCATTTCCCCTGTGAGCTTCAGTTTTTCAAGTATCTTTTCTGGATTTAAGAATTGCGCTCTGTCCTGGTTATCGAGGATACCAGCTTTCTTTGCATCGAATTTATGAACCATATTTTAATTTGGGTGAGCATGTGTATTAATCGTTTCATTTTAAATCTTGCATCCTCTAATTTACTATCTGAGGGCAGGCGCATTGACTTTTCGAATATCAGCATCGATATACTCCTTTTGGAGCGCTGCAGGCTTCCCTCAGGCCTGTATTTCAGCATGAGTTTTCTGGAGCTTTTTGCAAACTCCTCTTCCGGCTCCTCGCAGCAGCCAGGCTTGCAGGACTGAGGGGTTTGAACCTAATATTTCCCTCCGCCGCGGCACAATCCTTTGGCCAGAAGCATTCGGATTTAAATCATAATGAGCGAGTTCTCCGACAGGAAACGGCGCCGCTCAATCCCCGCGGAGGCTGTGGCTGTTCTGTTTTCACGTCCTGGGGCTGTATTTTTTCTATCAGGTATTGGTTATGCTTGCTCTTGAAGTACTTGACGCCTGTCAAATTACATACATAAAAACCGCAGATAAAGGCGCCCAGAGTCACAGGCCTCCCGAGTCGCTCCTTGGGAGGGTGTATCCGCATATGGCGGAGCCATATGCGTGTGCGGAGTCGAGACCCCGCAGGGTTTCGGAGCCGGCGCTTCCACGTATGCCTGCAGGGCATACGTGTTGTGTGGGAGTCGAGAACCGTTAGGTTTCGGCATTGATGAACGCAGATTTATAGTCTCGCTCTTCATAGCATTTTTCTACTGAACCGAATATTTATAACTCTGTAACTATTAAATCCCTGGCGCCGATATGTTCCCTGAGCAGCAAATTCCAGTAGAGCCGAACTCCTCAAGCCCACGTTGATGGGATGGGCTTTTTTTCGCGCGGACTTGAAGGCGTGCAGCTTATGGTCGGGGGACGGCGGGGATGTCTGATCAATTCATATCTTTTTAAAACCGCATGCTTATATATATACTGAGTCATATGTCCTATTCGGTAAAAAAATAATGCTTTCCCTTGCAGGATTACGAGGGATATGATAATAATCGATAAAAAGACACTTAGCGAACGAGATATTTGCACTAAGTACATTACTCCTGCAATCCTCCAGGCTGGATGGAACATGTTCACTCAAGTACGTGAGGAAGTTACATTCACCAAAGGTCGAATAATAATTAAAGGCGCTTATGTGAGTCGGGGAGAAGCAAAACGAGCAGATTACATCTTATATTATAAGACCAATATTCCTATCGCTGTTATTGAAGTTAAAGATAACAATCATGAGGTTGGTGATGGTATGCAGCAGGCGCTTGTCTATGCTGAAATGCTGGATGTACCCTTTGTCTATAGTTCAAATGGCGATTCTTTCATAGAACATGACTGCACAGTTACATCCGGACAGGTTGAAAAAGAGCTTTTATTCAATGAATTTCCATCTCCAGAGGTGCTATGGCAACGCTATTGTGAGTGGAAGGGAATTGATGAATCCAAGAAACAAATTGTTGAGCAAAATTATTACTCCGATGGAAGCGGGAAGACCCCACACTACTATCAACAGATCGCCATCAACCGCACAATTGAAGCCATTGCAAAAGGGCAAAACCGAATTCTACTTGTCATGGCAACTGGGACAGGGAAGACTTTTACTGCTTTCCAGATAATCTGGCGTTTATGGAAATCACGCGCTAAAAAACGCATCCTGTATCTGGCTGACAGGAACATCCTGATCGATCAAACGAAAACCAATGATTTTAAGCCGTTCGGTACAGCCATGACCAAGATTGAGAATCGGAATGTAGATACTTCATATGAAATCTATCTCTCACTTTATCAGGCCGTTTCTGGTGCAGAAGAATGGAAAGATATTTACAAACAGTTTTCGAAGGATTTCTTTGATCTTGTGATAGTGGATGAATGTCATCGCGGAAGCGCTGCCGAGGATTCAGCATGGCGAGAGATACTTGAATACTTCACTTCCGCTACGCACATCGGGTTAACTGCAACACCGAAAGAAACAAAAGAAGTTTCCAATATCCATTATTTCGGTGAGCCGATCTATACTTACTCCCTCAAACAGGGGATAGAAGACGGCTTCCTTGCGCCGTATAAAGTCATACGGATCGACCTGGATAAAGACCTCACAGGCTGGAGACCGGAGAGGGGTAAGCAGGACAAGTATGGTAAGTATATTGAAGATCGAATATACAACCAGAAAGATTTTGATAAAACACTTGTTATTGAACAGCGCACCCAACTGGTGGCATGGAAAGTGACAGAGTTCCTGAAGGCAACAAATCGTTATGATAAAACCATAGTCTTCTGCGAGGATATTGACCATGCCGAGCGTATGAGGCAGGCTCTGACTAATGAAAATGCGGATCTTGTAGCACAAAACAGAAAATACGTTATGCGCATCACCGGTGATGATGCTGAAGGCAAAGCTGAACTTGATAACTTTATTCTTCCTGAGAGCCGCTACCCGGTGATAGCTACCACATCGAGACTTATGAATACTGGCGTGGATGCACAAACATGCAAGCTCATCGTCCTTGATCAACGCATCCAGTCCATGACCGTTTTCAAGCAGATCATCGGCAGAGGTACACGTATCAATGAGGATTTCAAAAAATTCTATTTCACAATAATGGATTTTAAGAAAGCTACGGAGCTGTTCGCTGATCCAACGTTCGACGGTCTCCCCGAAATTATATATGACCCGAAACCAGGCGATCCCCCTGTACCGCCGGATGATGGTCCTGGGCGCATGAAATATGTTGTCAATGACGTGGCCGTGAAGGTTATTGCCGAGCGTGTACAGTATTATGACAAAGAGGGAAAACTGATCACTGAATCGCTGAAGGATTATACCCGCGCCACGGTTCGCAAGGAATTCACTTCATTGGATTCCTTCCTCAATAGATGGAGCAAAGCTCTGAAAAAGAATTTGATCGTCCAGGAACTTGAAGGACAGGGGCTCCTGCTTCATGCGCTGGAGGAAGAGGTAGGAAAGAATTACGACCCATTTGATCTTATCTGCCATGTGGTTTATGATAAGCCTCCTCTTTCCCGCAAGGAGCGCGCTGAGGCTGTTCGCAAGAAAAATTACTTTGCCAGATACGGCGAGAAAGCGCGCGCGGTTCTTGATGCACTTCTTGATAAATATGCAGATTCCGGGATCGAGAATATCGAAAATCTGGAGGTGCAGCAGATCCTTCGCGACCTCCAGAGCGCAGGGAATGCAGGGGAATACTATACTCCGCGCGCTGTCACCCAGTTCATGGTGGATATGGTTGATCCCAGACTCGGTGAAAAATTCCTTGACCCTGCATGCGGCACAGGAGGTTTCATCACCTGCGCTATCAACAATATCCGCAAGAACTATGTAAAGAGCGTGGAGGATGAAGAAACTCTCCAGCGCTCCATCTCAGGGGTTGAGAAGAAACCGCTTCCGCACCTTCTCTGTGTAACGAACATGCTGCTGCATGGTATCGAGGTGCCGTCCCAGATACGCCACGACAATACGCTTGCAAGACCGCTGCGGGATTACGGCTCTGCGGACAAGGTGGACGTCATAGTAACAAATCCGCCCTTTGGCGGCATGGAAGAGGACGGCATCGAATCCAATTTCCCTGCATCATACCGCACAAGAGAGACCGCAGACCTGTTCCTTGTGCTTATCATGCACCTCCTGAAAGACGGAGGGCGCGGCGCCATCGTACTGCCCGACGGCACGCTGTTCGGCGAGGGCGTAAAGACCCGCATCAAAGAGAAGCTGCTTGAAGAATGCAACCTTCATACAATAGTGCGCCTGCCCAACGGCGTGTTCAGTCCATATACGGGCATCAAGACAAACCTGCTCTTTTTCACAAAGGGCACACCTACAAAAGAGATCTGGTATTACGAACATCCCTATCCGAACGGCGCAAAAACCTACAACAAGACAAAGCCTATCCGCATTGAGGAGTTCGAGCCAGAAAAGGCATGGTGGAACAAACGAGAGAAAAATGAATTTGCCTGGAAGGTTTCAATAGATGAGATCAAAGCCAACGGGTACAATCTTGATATCAAGAACCCCAGCGTGGTGAACAACGCACATCGCGACCCTGAAGAACTGCTGGCTGAGTACCGCAAGTTACTCACAGGGATTGCAGAGACGCGCAATGCGCTTAAAAATGAACTTAAGGCTGCGCTTGAAGTGAAAAACGCATGAAACCAGAAATTCTTTTCGATAATTTTGAGGTGCTGACTGAAGCGCCCAATGGTGTGCAGAAGCTGCGAGAACTGATACTGCAACTGGCTATAAGTGGGAAGCTTGTGCCGCAAAATCTGAATAATGAGCCCGCTTCAGAATTATTAAAACGTATCCATGCAACAAAAAGAAATTCTATTGCTAAGAAAAAACTCAAAAAGGAAGAATTATTGGCATCTATCCCATCCAATGGAATCCCATATAAAGCCCCGAATGGATGGGAGTGGGTGAGGTTGGGCGATATATCCGAAAGAATTCACTATGGATATACTGCTTCTGCTGATCCTTTATCGACTGCAATCAGGATGTTGAGAATCACTGATATTCAGGATAATCAAGTGAATTGGAGTACAGTTCCTGGATGTCAAATTGATGAAATAGAGTTTTCCAAATATGAACTTCACCAGAATGATATTCTAATAACCCGGACTGGAGGAACAATCGGAAAGACTTTCCTTGTTGAGGATTTGCCTCTAAAGGCCGTCTTCGCTTCATATTTGATTCGTGTAGTTCCATCACCACTGTTATCTGCCAGATTTCTCAAACTGTTCTTGGAGTCTCCTTTTTATTGGGATCAAATCCGAGCAAACTCTGCTGGCACAGGGCAACCAAATGTGAACGGTGTGGCTTTGAGCAACTTGAAACTCACATTGCCCCCACTCGAAGAACAACGCCGCATCGTCGCAAGAGTTGACCAGCTCATGGCGCTCTGCGACGAGCTTGAGGCACGCCAGCAGAAGAAACGCGAAACCCGCGCGCACCTCAACAGCGCCGCGCTCGACCGGCTGCTCGCTGCCCGCGCGCCTGGGGAGTTTGCAGAGGGCTGGCGGCGCATCAGTGATAATTTTGATTTGCTTTATGATGCACCGGAGAATGTGGGCGCGCTCAGGCAGGCGATTTTGCAGCTTGCTGTGATGGGGAAGCTGGTGGAGCAGGATGAGAGGGATGAACCGGCGTCGGTTCTGCTTGAAAAAATAAAAGCTGAAAAAGAGCAGTTGATTAAAGATAAAAAAATTAATAATGTAAGGGCTTTGCAAACAATTGATGCAGATGAAATCCCATACAACTTACCTAGAAAATGGAAATGGGTTCATCTCGGAGATGTATGCCATGACTGGGGACAAAAGAAACCGGATGTGGAATTCACATATATTGATGTATCTGCAATTGACAAGGAACATGGCATAATATCTGAAGATGTAAAGATTCTCAAGCCAAATGAAGCTCCTTCACGGGCAAGGAAAATAGTTTCTAAAGGGACCATTATTTAAGCAACTGTTCGCCCCTATCTTTTAAATATTGCAATCATTGATAAAGAAATTGAGCCAGAACCAATTGTAAGTACCGCTTTTGCCGTATTGCATCCGTTATCTGGAGTTCTAAATAGATATCTATATTATTATCTTCGAAGTAAGCCTTTCATTGCTTATGTTGAATCGGAGATGACAGGGATAGCATATCCGGCCATCAATGATGGAAAGCTCTATTTAGGTTTAGTGCCGCTTCCGCCCTCTAATGAACAACGCCGCATCGTTGCCAGAGTAGACCAGCTCATGTTCCTCTGTGATAAGCTTGAAGCCGGACTCCTACGCTCGCAGGCGGACAGCGAGAGGTTGATGGAGGCGGTTGTGAGAAGGATGCTGGCGGGTGGAGATGGCGTTGAGAAGAAAACAATATGTAGTGTGAATAATCGAAACGGTTTTAAAATCTCATGATGTCCGTGGCATATCAGTCTAAGATTCACAAGATGGCGTGGAGCAAGGATATGGAGGAACGCAAAACTGCAGCGTGGAAGCTCAGAAATAATTTTGATAATCTTCCTGATAAAAAACAAGCGTGGGATGACCTGCATTGTCTAACTTCTGATAATGAAATCTATGTGCGGAGGTTCGCAATCGATGCTCTCGATTGGGCATTCCCACATGTGCCCGATAAGAAAAAGGCATGGGAAGACCTGATTCGTTTGGCTTCTGATAATGACAATTATGTGCGATTTTGCATTTCAGGGGCGCTTGGCAGAGCGTTCTCAGATGTACCAGATAAAAAACAGGCATGGGACGCTTTGATTCATCTAACTTCCGACAATAACCGCGTTACATATGCTCTTGGTGGCGCGTTTTCAGATGTACCAGATAAGATACAAGCGTGGAACGACCTGATTCGTCTCACTTCCGATAATAACAGCGATGTGCGAAGGGGCGCAACAAATGCAATTGGCAAAGCATTCTCATACGTGCCTGATAAAGAACAGGGTATTGACCCTATAATCTACTGATGTTTTATATATCATTGGCCACATATACCACTATGTGATCAATATGGGAATTCGTGGACCGAAATCAAAATTCAGCGATATTACCTGTCCAAATACCTCATGTCCAGACTTTGGA
>JAPZAV010000147.1 GCA_027460465.1 Candidatus Methanoperedens sp.
CAGCAAAAAATATTGCTGTTTTTGTGATCAATCTCATTTATTCACCTTAGATGCCGACTTGGACTGAACGATACTTAACTCCGATGCAGAACATTAATATGAAACAAGCTTTATTTCCGTTCATTTTCTAATAAAAACCATTCTGAAAGTTCAATAACGTTCGTTCTTCCATATTCATGCTTTTTTATCAGATTTCTCCTCTTCAAAGCGTTTATCATGCCTGTAAGCGATGACCTTGGTATCCCTGTCCTGTATCGGATGTCAGCCTGCGTTGCAGAGCCCCCATTTCTTAACAGCAGGAGTATTATCGCTTTCTCTTTCTCAGAGAGAGTATCTATCACCTTTTGCATTTCGCCTGTGATACGAATTTCTTTTATTTCTGGTTTTGTTTCAAGCATTGTTTCAGGGATTGTCTTTTTTTCCTGTTCCCGGGATTCTTTCTCCTCAAGAGCGACTGTTCTTTTATGCATTCTGTGTCTATAAAACGCGAAAGCTCCCCCGGCGATCATCAAAATGATCAGCAGTGAAGAGACCACAGATGGAGCTCCTGGTTGATCAGGGACATCTACTGGCAGTTTGTATTCCACGTTTATCCATGGCGATACTACCCTGTATCCATTTATTGATAGGGTAAGCGAGTCGTCCTTGACCTGGAACTGGTAGTTGAGCTTGGGCTGCAGTTCAAACCTGGTGATCTCAGAACCGGGCGGAAGATAAAATGTGACAGAATAGTCGGAATAATAACCATCCAGTGAGAAGTTAAGCGACCAAGTATCTCCTTTCTTTGATGTCAGCATATCTGTGACTGCGTAGAGCTGGTTGGTATTGTTATCAAAGCTGTATTTTATGCCGTTTAAGAAGGGCATATAAGACAGAGATTCAGGTGTGGCATAGCCTGTCAGGAGCACTTTTCCGGAACTGTCCACATACCCATTAAGCAAAACCTGATGCTCGCTGATCGCCTCCTGCGCGTTTGCCGAGCCTATCAGTATTATTAGCAGGAACAGGGATACTCGAACATTCATACTTGCTGGATCTCCGTTTGCTTCAGACCATAATCTCCTACTGTTCAAACCGCAATGCGTCCACGGGGTTCATCCTTGCTGCAGTCCTTGCAGGCACTACACCAGAGATCACGCCCACAAATACTGAGAATACCAGTGCGAAGACAACAAGCTCAGGTGTAACCACAGCGGTCATCGTCCCGCCAGGTCCGATCGCTTGAAGGCCAACTGCAGATATGATAACCGATATCGATACGCCAAGAATTATTCCGATCATTCCTCCTACAAACCCGAACAATCCTGATTCCATGAGAAAAAGTTTCATCACTTCATTATCTGTGGCGCCAAGAGCCTTGAGCAATCCTATTTGCCTGGTGCGCTCCATGACAGACATGAACATGGTGTTCGCTATGCCAACAGCGCCAACGAGGAGCGAGACTGCCGCTATCGCAGCCAGGAACAGCGATATGGTCTGGACGACACCGGTTATCTGCTGCTGTATTGCTGCGAATTCGGTAACTGTAAAATCCCTGGTTCTCGGATTGACATGCCTCGCCGGCATAAGTTTGGTTACAATATCTGCAGCTACTTGATTCACCAGCGATGGATCTGTTACCTTTACCATGATTGAAGTAAATGTGTTTCTGGATACATTTGTTGTTATCACCTCCCTGGCATTATCTGAGGGCATAAATACAGCATTATCACCTCCTCCTCCTCCGAAACCCCCTCCTGATTGAACAAAGATCCCTATGACCTTGAAAGTCTTGCCTCCTATTGTAATTGGTCTATTCAGGGTGATCGGCTGCAAAAAAGTATCATGCGCCAGAGAGTAGCCAATGACAACGGCATTGGAATCACCTGGCTGGAGGTATCTACCTGATTCAAGTTTTGTTGTGACCATGGATCTCCAGACTGCTGGATCAACGCCGCTTATGGATATTGAGGTCTTCTCTGTGCCCAGAATCATATCTGATCTGCCTGAAACCATACCGTTCACATAGAGCACACCCGGTACCTGTTTGATCACGTTCAGGTCTTTATCAGTGAGATTAATACTGGCACTGCCGGCTGACCCCCCACCAAAACCGCCAAACCCGCTTGCCCGCGAAAAACCCGGGGTGACCGTGATCAAATCGGCTCCAAGACTGCCCAGACGTGACTGCACGCTCTCCTGCATGCCCTGTCCTATGGAGATAATAGCTACAACAGCAGCCACTCCTATTACAATGCCGATAATAGTGAGCCAGCTTCGCATCTTGCTTTTCCTGACGTGACTCAGGGATAACCTGAAAATATCAAAAGTCTTCATTAGAGTCCCCATTGGTCCCCGTTTAAATACGGGGTCTCTGTGCGAGGTCTCACCTCCCTTTCAGTTTCTGGTAATAGGTAGTTATTTTCTTTCGCTGCCAGTATATCACCACTATAAAAGCGATAACCAGAAGCCAGGTTGTATAATTCGCACTTCCTGCTCCTCTCCCTGCTCCTGCCTGCGCTCCTGCTGGAGATAAAGCTACTGTGAGGGACTTTATGATCATATTTCTTTTTCCGCTTGTGTCGGTATATTGTATCTCTATTTCAAGGTTATTGTCTGCACCCGGTATTTTCGCAATTTGAAATAATGCCGGAGCATAATCACCGGGATTTAAATTCCCAAGCACGGTTGAACTGCTCCCTGTTATAGAGAAGTTCTTCTGACGCGGCAGGGTGACTGTCACCGCACCGGCGGGATTTACTCCCACATTTTGAACATTGAGGGAAAATGAGCCCAAGGTCTCCTGGTAACTTATCTCAAAATCGGTTGTGCCTGCAACGACCAGTCCTGCATAATCCGTGGATGAATAATTGTTCAGTCCTGTAATTCTTAAAGGCAGATTATATACACCCGGACGGGCTGCAATGTCTACAGCCAGTTCAAATGTAATCCTGGCTTCATCCCCTGGCTTCAGGCTGCCGAGGGAGAACTGAGTTCCTCCGCCCAGAATTGAAAAAGAGGATTTCGTGCCTTCGCCCGCAATGCTTATTTCAACCACAACATTTTGTATTGTGCCCGTACCAGTGTTCTTGAATTGCAGTGTTTCCCTGTTGATGCTCATCGGCTCAACGACCCCGAGTGTTGAATTGAGCAGCACTATCAGGGGCTTCCCTTTAATAGTTAATATCTGATTTTCGAGTTTGGTTGTTACCGGAGTTGATGAAGAAGTGCTGCCTGTTTGCTGACCCCTGTAGGTGATATAAACATTGAAATAATAATCTCCTTCCACTGCATCAGGATTTACATGGATCCTGAACTTTGCAGTTCTCTGGTCGCCCCAGTTGTTTATGGTTCCCAGCTGATCTACATCGTCGAGGATCACCACGGCGTTGGCTGAAGCGTTATCTTTAGGCACCAGTTTAACAGATACCTCCTCCATGAATGTGCCGAATCCCATATTCTTTATCGGTACATAAACATAGGTGGTATCCCCTGGATAAACAGGTGCGCTTTCAGTCACAAGCTGATTCTGAGCTGCTGATGCAGCCTGTGCGATCAATAATGTTGATACGAGCATCAAAATCAATTTGGATCTATTCATGTTTCACCTATTATTTTTCCATCAAGCATTTTCACAACTCTTTCTGCATACCCAGCAACCTTCGGGTCATGTGTTATCATAACTATAGTCAATCCCTCGCTATTTAAATTTTTGAAAACATCCATTACTTCGCCTCCCGATTTAGTGTCCAGATTCCCTGTAGGCTCATCTGCCAGGAGGATAGAAGGACCAGTGGAGAGTGACCTTGCTATGGCTACTCTCTGCTGCTGTCCTCCTGATAACTGTGCCGGGAAATGAGTTCCCCGTTCAGATAACCCTACAGTATTCAGGAGTTTTTTTGAGATATCTTCTACCTCGTTTTCAGGAATTTCATGGATCCACATCGGCAGCCGAATATTCTCGAGAGCTGTCAGGGTAGGATAAAGGTTAAAAGTCTGGAATATGAACCCGATCTTTTTCCCTCTTATGCGCGCAAGTTCATTACTTTTGAATTCCGATATATTTTTACCTTCAAGCAGAACCTTTCCCCGGGTGGGAATGTCAAGACAGCCTATGATATTCATTGCTGTGGTTTTGCCACATCCGCTTGGTCCCATTATAGCAATGAATTCACCTGCCCTGATAGTTAGATTTATTCCCTGAAGCGCTGGCACGTCAAACTCCCCCATGTGATAAATTTTCCAGACATCTTGCAGTTCCATTATGATATTCATCCTATCACTGGTTAAATAAACGCTGATGTCCCCAGCGTTTAGGATTTTGTTTTTGATACTCTGCCATCCATCCGCTGTGCTCCACCCTGCTCTTTTCCACTACATCACCTGTATCCATATCAACGAGAGCGGTCAGGGTTATATTTCCCTGTGTGAGAACAACACGAACGATCTTTTTATCCCCGTTTGCAGTGGGCACGGTCCGACCGTGGTCAAAGACTGTAACATTAAATTTGTTACCACCTATTTCATCTCTCAGCCCAGTCTGGGCAGCGTTTATTGCGAAGACCTTCTGTTCCTCATTTAGCTGGAATGCATGCGCTTCCACATAGATAAACCTGGTCCCTGCAACAATGATAAGCAAGGCGATCATGATCAATGCAAATGCTTTCCACATGTTCATATGTTCATCACTGGATGAAAGACCATATAAGAATTATCTGAAATTCTATTGAAAGCAGTTTTAAAAAAATGAAATCCTGTCTGAGCTTTCCTATTTTATCAATACTCTATTTCCCATCCCATCCCTCTGGCGTATTATCAGCCCTCTTCTTTCAAGCTTATCAAGAAGCCTGCTCACTTTCGGTTCTGAGAAACCTGTCACCTGGACGAGCTCCCTCTGCAAAATCATATCTCCATCAACGATCTTCTGGAACAATAACTTCTCATCACCATCAAGCAGGGTGGAAGCTAACATGGCTGTGCTTTTATTTTCCGGGACCGCTTCGATATCTTTTTTTATTTCAGGCGTTTCCTTTTCTTTTGAGAACAGGACTATGTAAAGGAAGGACATACCTCCAAGCCACGCAGTTATTATGAAAAATAACACTTCGTTCAATGAAAAATAAGAAGCTCCCTCTATCGGTACTGCTCTGCCGTCTTCTAAAATAAGCTGCACTGGACCTGTTGCCAGCAGTCTATCAATCAGCAGAAGCACTGAAATAATTAATACGATAGCGGATACTAAAACACCATGCGTACCTATATTTATTCTGGGCGCCATTTGAACCTTCAGACCTGGATACTGTGGTATCCAGATTTCACAACTTCGTAAATGATATTGGTCTCGATCTTTTCTATTTCTTTCCAGGTTCTCAGTTCTTCGACCAGTTTATTGAGAATGATCTGATCTCTTGCAAAGCATGCGGCAACTATGGCATGAGTGGGGCCCAGGGAAAGCGCCACAAAAAAGAGCTCTTTTCTTAAAGCCAGTTTCTCAGCTATTTTTCTTACATCTATACCAGGGGCAAGAGTTATCCCCAGGAAAAAGACGCTTGTATACCCGAACTTATGCGGATTGATATTGGCCTGAATCTTGATGCATCCTGCATCTTCCAGTTTTTTCCTCCTCCGTTTAGCTGTATCATGGGATACCCCTGTCTTGCGGGCTATCTCCACATCATCCATTCTTCCATCCTGCTGCAGCAGTTCGATTATCTTCCTGTCAGTCTCGTCCATGATTCATTTTTTGCGAATTCTTCGCACAAACTATTAAATATATGAGTAAACTATCGTATGGTTCGATTTATTATATTAATTTATCTAACACAGATATGCTCCAGAGAGAAGAACAGGAGAGTCACTCGATCCAGGTCAGAGATCTAACAAAAAAGTTCGGCGACTTTACTGCAGTAGATAATATTTCCTTTTCAATAAAACGCGGTGAGATCTTTGCGTTCCTTGGACCGAACGGCGCGGGGAAAACAACAACGATAAAGATGCTCACAACTCTTCTTCACCCCACATCAGGAACGATGCTCGTGAACGGTTATGATCCCATGAAAGACCAGGATGCAGTAAGGCGCTCATTTGGCATAGTGTTCCAGGACCAGAGCCTTGACGAGGAGCTTACGGCTTACGAGAACATGGAATTCCATGGCGTGCTTTACAGGGTGCCTGATAGGATTTTAAGGAAAAGGATCGAAGAACTTCTCAATTTCGTTGAACTGTGGGACAGGAAAAACGATCTTGTGAAGCACTTTTCTGGCGGGATGAAGCGGCGGCTTGAGATCGCCCGCGGGCTTCTGCATACGCCGCAGGTGTTGTTCCTGGACGAGCCCACCATAGGTCTTGATCCCCAGACGCGCAATCACATCTGGAAATATCTGAAAGACCTGAACAGGACAGAAGGTATCACAGTATTTTTCACAACCCATTATATGGACGAAGCTGAGAGGGTTGCAGACCGGGTGGCGATAATAGACCAGGGAAGGATCGTTGCAGAAGGAAGCCCGGAAGAGCTTAAGAAAAAGACGGACGCAAAGTCGCTGGAAGAAGCCTTCCTTTCTTTGACAGGCAAAAAGATACGCGAGGAAGAGGCGGGAAGCATCGATCAGATGCGGATGACCCGCAGGATGTGGGGCAGATAATGTTCAGAACGATTTACATACTCTGGCTCAGGCAGCTGAAACGATATGTCCGCTCACGCTCAAGGATCATTGGGTCTCTTGGACAACCCCTTCTTTTCCTGGTCGCGCTGGGATACGGGTTCGGTCCTATATTCCAGAAAGCAGGGGCTGGAAATTATCTTGAATTCCTTGCTCCCGGAGTTATTGCCATGAGCATTCTTTTTACCGCGATCTTTTCCGGAATAGAGATCATATGGGATAAGCAGTTCGGATTCCTGAAAGAGACACTGGTTGCTCCTGTATCGCGGCTAAATATAATGATAGGAAGGACCCTCGGTGGTGCGACCGTAGCAACCCTTCAGGGCATTATCGTGTTCTTCCTGTCGATCGCTGCCGGATTCAGACCCACGAATCTGACGTTTCTGCCTGTTGCCCTGTTGATAATGGCGCTGACAGCTTTGCTCTTTACTGCTATGGGTACTGCGATTGCATCGCTCCTTGAAGACATGCAGGGCTTCCAGATGGTCATGAATTTTCTTGTGATGCCGATCTTTTTCCTTTCAGGGGCGCTGTTCCCACTGTCTGGACTTCCGGATCCGATCGTAATAACAGCAGGCCTGAATCCTCTGTCATACGGGGTCGACGGCATAAGAGGCGCTCTTGTAGGTCAGATGCACTTTGGATTTATTACTGATCTTGCAGTGCTTTCAGGCGTCACAGCGCTCTTCCTTGTGACAGGAAGCTATCTATTTTCGAAGATGGAGATATGATAGGCGCTTGGAGGATGAAGATGGTGATAGAATATGGATTGCATGGGTATTACAAATTCTCATGTAAAACATAGATTACTGATATCCAGCCTGGGGCTCCTGAGCTTATTCTGCGGATGCTGCGTATCACTGATCCTCATGCCCAGCGGCATTCTGGGGTTCGTTCTGAACTGGTTGAATTTAAATCACCGCAATGTTCGCAAAGAACGCAAAGCAATGCCGCATTAATCTTTGCGACCCTGGCGTTCATGGCGGTGTGCGTTCTGAGTTACCCCTGCAGGTTTGTGGACGCCAAGACTAATCCAGAGCGCCACTCTGATCATAATTGTCAGGTCTTCCCTGATGTCCACAGATCATATAATGCAATTAATTATGCACTACAACATAATGTTATGCTGCATAATCTCATATTCATAGACAGGGATGAAGAGCTTGAGTTCCTGCAGAATGCTTACGAAAGCGATAAAAGCCAGTCGATAGTCCTAACCGCAGTTATATCTTTTTTGTGGAGTGCAAATGGGAGAACATGAACGAGAGGGCTGCTGAAAAAGTGCTTTTTGAGTTAAAGGAGAAGAGCAGGCATGTGGATTGGAAAAATGACAGAGGGAAGGAATATTTCGGGATATTTGAACTCAAACCTGGTCTATGAGAGGAAGGCTGAAACCAAATAATTTAAAAATAATAACAGATATACAAATCTTTAAGCGGTCAACATCATGAAACCCTCAAGGAACTCATCAAACATCCGTATCATTTCAGTATGCGGGAGAGATTTGCTTGCATAAACACAGCCTCTTGATTACGGCTTTTACGGCAATGTTGATAATCACACTGGTTCAAACAGCATATGCCGAAGATATCCATATCGTTGATGTTTATTCGGATATAGATTCGGCGGACATGACACTTCGGTCAAACGAATATCTTACAGGTATAATCATGGATGCAGACCTTATATTTGAGGGGAAAGTACTGGCATCGAGACATTTGAAATTTGAAGAGATCTTCCCCAATACATACGCAACAAAGGTAGTATCCTGGGATATCACCAATCCCAGGGACGGGCTGTATCGAACCAGGATCACTCTTTCGGTGAACGGATCTGTCCTGGAGACGAGCTATTATAACTTCTCACATGGCTGGGGATGGGAGGCAGTGCCAGGGCTATCCATTAAAGATATCATTTCCGATTCCAGAGGCGTGAGCATCATTCTGACACCTTTTGTCCCTCAGTCCGGTTCAGAGCAAAAACCTGTGTTGACAGATGTGGAATATATGCTTGTGGACGGGGATACCGTGATCTTCCGCACCACAGACCGCAGAATCGCAGTGGCACAGGCAACAATTCTTTCTAAAGACTGGAATGTGCGGCTTGAGAATAATCATAAATATTCAGCCAGGGTGAAGGCCAGAATCACGTCACCAGAAGATGCTGTAATCGCCAGATCCAGTGATTTCACTGCAATGGATGATGCCCGCATCACGGAACTCTACAGGGACGAAACCGGAGCCAGCGCCACGATCCTGGGATTATCCCAGGTGCCGTTTAGGGGCAGCATCCTGTTCATCGTATCAAAAAATGGCCAGATCATAGAAGACATCCGCGAACCATCTCCGGTTTTGATGTCAGGGGATGATGAAACCATCGAAGTTACATGGAAGAGCAGGCTGCCCCCTGGGATCTATGAGCTTTCCGTAAGGATAGCTGGCAACGACGGTGACGTGCTCAATATGAGGGATACCATCATTGAGGCAAAGAAAAGCAGATCTGATAGCGATCTTGTTACACCTGCTCCAGCGCAGACACCTGGTTTTACCTTCTATTCAATAGCTATTTCACTTATGAGCATCTATCTGCTGACAAGGTGGGTTGTCCGCAGGAACAGGTGATATCAGTGTATGAACTTTTCATTGCCTGGAGGCATTTAACATCGAGGCGAAGACAGACCCTTCTCTCTGTACTTGCAATCGGGCTTGCGGTCATGACGCTAATGGTATCTCAGGCATTGATGGTGGGATTTACACAGGAGCTGTATGCCAAGACCGTGGACAAAATGCCTCACATCACGGTCAAACCGAACCCGGATGAAGATCATATCCATTTATTTTCCGATCTTGCAGGAAAGATCAGGAGCATAGATGGAGTTACTGGCGTATCCCCGGTTCTTTCAGGACAGGCAACATTTCGATATAAGGACAAATCCAAAAATGTCATCATGCAGGGGATCCTGATAAAAGACCACGACTCAGTGCTTCATATAAACGAGGACATCACCGAAGGGAGCCTGAGGGACCTGGATGCAACACGTAACGGTGTGGTTCTGGGGGATAAACTGGCAGAGAGGCTGGATGTGAAGATGGGTGATTCCATAGACGCCTCATTCCCCGAAGCGAATCCCACGACTCTGAAGGTAGTGGGAATATTTGATACAGGTACTCCAGAGGATGAAAGACTGTCATATACTTCTCTCACTACTGCACAGGATTTTTTCGATGTTTCCAGCGTGGTAAACCTCATTATGGTGCGTGCAGAAGACCCTGATATGGCACAGACCATATCCCATAAGATAGATGATCTGGGGTATCAGGCAGCAAGCTGGGAAGAGACAAACCCTGAAATACTGCAGACGATCAGGATCGAAAGTCTGAGCAACGACATCATTCTGGGTCTTGTCATTGTGATCGCTTCCTTTGGGATCGTGAGCACATTGTTCATGGTCGTGATGGAGAAGACCAAAGAGATCGGCATGCTCATGGCGATGGGAGTGTCAAGAAGAAGCATCATGACGATATTCATCATGGAAAGCGGCTTCATGGGATTCATTGGTGCTGTAATAGGAGTGGCTGCAGGGATACTGATATCCTCAGTAAGCGGACCTTATACATTTGAGGTGGGGCAGGAGTTTTACGCAGTTGTGAGCACGATTCCTTTTGTTGTGAGAGCCCAGGATGCAACCGTCATCATACTCTTTACATTTTTGCTGAACCTTATCGCAGGCGTGTATCCAGCACGACGAGCCTCAAAACTTGACCCTGTAGAGGCGATGCATGTTGAGTGATCCCTGGAGGGCGCGGCATGTTTGGCAATAATCATAATCTCAATGTCAATGCTCAGCGGGTTTATGAAGAATATCATCGATGTGACAGTGGAGAACCAGGCACATATCACAGTTTCGCCCAGGGAAGACGAGGATTTTATTTTTCTGTATCATGGACTTGAGAACTATATACGTAAACAGGAAGGTGTGATAGCGGTCTCCTCATATTATCAGGGTGAAGCTGCCCTGCAGTACAGACACAATGCAGAAGGAGTGGCATTGTTCGGCGTCAATCCTGAAGATGAGGACCGGGTCGTACAAAAGGAAAAGGATATGATCGCAGGGGATTTCGGATCTCTGGATTTACCGGGCAGGTATATGGTCATTGGCTCAAAACTTGCCCGCAATCTTGATGTAGATATTGGAGATACTGTCACTGCTCAGTTCCCGGGATCAGCGCCAGCTGATTTCAAGATATCCGGCATCATTCAGACCGGGACTCAGGCTGATGAGACAGCTGCGTATGCCAACCTCAAGAGGGTGCAGGATTTCTACAATGCAGGGGATATTATTACAGGGATGGGGATAAGGGTCTCTGACATCTACGCGGCAAATACACTGGCAAATAAAATAGATCGAGAAGCAGACTATGATGCTGTGAGCTGGATGGAACAGAATTCAGAAATACTTGATCTCATAGAAACGCAGAGCCAGTTTGTTCTTATTTTCTATATTCTGATCTTTGCGATTTCCGGGTTTGGTATTGCCAATATTTTGATCATGATAGTCATGGAAAAGGTGGGCGAGATCGGCATGCTGATGGCGATGGGGGTTCCCAGGAAAAGCATCCTTTTTATCTTTTTGCTGGAGGCATGTATACTCGGGATGGCAGGGGTAATGATCGGATCTGCACTCGGCTATGTATCAGCCCTTTTCCTTGCATCTTATTCGATCCCCATTCCTCCTGAGATGTATTTTGGGATGGATCATCTGCCGATCCTGATAGTGCCTGAGAACTTTATTATAGCCGGTATCTTTGCCATGGCAATCATTACCATGGCAGGCATCTACCCTGCCCGCAGAGCTTCAAAAATGAATCCTGTGGAGGCGATCCACAGTGTCTGATGAAAAAATAATCCAGATCACGAACCTGACCAGGATATATGTTGACGGCGTAGAGATAAGGGCTCTTGATGGAGTGGAGCTTGATATTGAAAAGGGAGAGTTCCTTGCGATAGTGGGTCCATCAGGTTCAGGCAAGAGCACCCTGCTCAATCTGATCGGTATCCTTGATACTCCCACCAGCGGCACCATCCTTCTGAAAGGGATCGATGTAACAAAAATGTCTGATAAAGAACGCTCCAGGATAAGGAACCAGGAACTCGGGTTCATCTTCCAGTACCATCACCTGCTGCCTGATTTCAATGCCCTTGAAAATGTGATGATGCCGCTGTTGATCAATGGTATGAAAACTTCCAAAGCCAGAGAGAAGGCAAGAGAAATGCTCGAGGAAGTGGGTCTGGGTGATAGATTGTACCACAGATCAAACCAGTTATCAGGGGGTCAGAACCAGAGGGTTGCAGTCGCCCGGGCACTTGTGAACAATCCCAGCATAGTCATCGGTGATGAACCCACAGGCAACTTGGACTCTAAATCCAGCGACAATATCTATGAACTTCTTCGCAAACTCAACAGAGAGCACAACCAGACGTTTATACTTGTCACCCACGATGAGCGCATGGCAGCCAAGACTGACAGGATCATCAGACTGGTGGACGGAAAGGTGGTCGAGGACTCACGCAAAGTGTGATGTTTCTATTTGAGAAATCATAACATTACTATATGTTCAAGATTTGAGATTCATCCAGGAAATTTCAGGCAATAAGAGCAGCAAAACGACAGGGATATATATTCATTTAAGTAGTATAGATTTAAGCTGGATAAAGATTCCGCTGGATAATACGATGCGAGATAATAAAAAATGAAAAAGATTATGATTTCAGGCAAAGTGTAAGATATGCGAACCAGGTTCGGATATAGGTGGGTTGCATGGTAAAAACAAATGGAAACGGTGAGAAAGTAAAATCCATGGAAAGCTGGATCTGGGACGCAGCTTGCAGTATCAGAGGTGCGGCTGATGCAGCCAGGTTCAAAGATTATATTCTCCCCTTGATATTTGTAAAGCGATTGTGCGACGTGTTTGATGATGAGATTGACCGCATTGCAGAAAAAGTAAAAAGCAGAACCAGAGCCCTGCAACTGGTGGAACGCGATAAATCGCTGGTGCGTTTCTATCTGCCCGTTAAGCCCAAAGACCCTGAAAAAGAAAGAACATGGGATGTGATCAGAACGCTGTCAGATAAAATCGGACAGAGACTCACCGATATCCTTCGTGAAATTGCAAGGGAGAATAAAGACCTGCAGGGAATAATTGACCGTGTTGACTTTAACGCCACCACACACGGGCAGCGTGATATTGATGATGACCGTTTAAGTAAACTCATTGAAAAGATTGCAGAAAAGCGTCTGGGATTGAAAGATGTGGAGCCTGATATTATCGGGCGCAGTTATGAATACCTGATACGCAAGTTTGCCAAGGGGAGCGGACAGAGCGCTGGAGAGTTCTACACACCTACCGAAGTGGGTTTCATCATAGCAAAGATCATGGATGCCGAGCCTGGCATGGAAATATATGACCCCTGCTGCGGCAGCGGCAGTTTGCTCATAAAATGCGAGCTTGTGGTGGAAGAAAAAATGTCGCTGCGCTCTAAAGAGAAGTATGCACCGCTTCAATTGCATGGACAGGAGTTTATTGCTTCTACATGGGCAATGAGCAAAATGAACATGGTTATACACGACATGGAGGGAGAAATAGAAATTGGGGATACGATGAGAAATCCTGTGTTCAAAGAAGGGAACAAATTAAGAAAGTTTGACCGTGTTGTAGCAAATCCCATGTGGAACCAGAGCAAAGACAGCCTGCCCTATATCGATGATGATTTTTTTATTAATGATGAAATGGAGCGCTTCCCTGCAGGACCCTGCGGTGGCAAGGTTGACTGGGGCTGGATCCAGCATATTTACAGCAGCCTGAATGATACAGGAAAAGGAGGCGTTGTACTGGATACAGGCGCAGCCAGCCGCGGCAGCGGAAACCAGGGGAGCAATAAAGAAAAGGAATGCCGCAAATGGTTTGTTGAGAATGACCTGATCGAAGGTGTGATCTACCTGCCTGAAAATCTGTTTTACAATACCTCTGCTCCTGGGATTATCATTTTCCTGAACAGAGCCAAGAAGCATAAGAATAAAATCTTCCTTTTGCATGCGGGTAAGGAGTTTGAAAAAGGCGATCCCAAGAACTATATCACGAAGGAAGGCATCGAACACATTTCTGAAACCTTCAAAGCTTTTGAGGAAGTAGAAAAATTTTCACGGCTGGTTGGTAAGGATGAGATCGTTAAGAATGACTACAATATCTCTCCCAGCCGCTACATACAGATAAATGATGCCTACACCTACCGCCCCATTGAAGAGATAGTGGAGGAACTCCGGGAACAGGAAGGCGAGTATGTCACCATTGATGCTGAAGTTAAGAATATTCTCACAAAATTGGGGTTCAAATATGCTTAGGCTGGCAGAAGGTATGTTGATAGCTATGGAATCTATAGAAACGGAACCGCAGGTGAACGCGGATGAACGCAGATTAATTGTATCGGCTCACCGCAAAGGGCGCAAAGATCGCGAAGCACTGCAGCATTCTTTGCATTTTTATATAGAGAAACATACACGACACAGAACACGGATGACACGGATCGGACGGATTTTCGCAGATAATCGTATCCGTGGGCATCCGCGTCATCCGCGCAATCTGTGTTCCATCAGTTTGATGGAAGGTAAAAGTGGCGCGAGTTCTCTTGATGCTGGATTGGGGGATCGATGATATTGATTACTAAGGAATCTATAGAAAAGGAACCGCAGATAAGCGTACTATTAACACTTTCGGTTAACATGCATTAATAGACAATCCTAATCTATTTAAAAGGGGGACATTCCGCTGTCCCCCTTAAACCCCCTTTCGGTTAATCGTCTGCGGGCGACACCCGGCGAGGGGTGTCGTCCT